>NZ_JBHIOP010000036.1:0-57309 GCF_042195625.1 Bartonella sp. AP9QHHD
TTATAATATTTGCATCATGATTTGCTTTTTACAGTCTATTCATCCATGGCAATCTTATATAAAAAATGGTCAAATGAATCACGTATAAAAGTATGGATTCTTAAGTAGATTCATATAAAATAATTGCAAACAACATATTGACTTTATTGTGTTTTTTATATACTATACGATGTTTATGGGGTACCAGTTGTGCATACGCTTTATAGACAAGCTCTGCAATATCAAGTTGCTTCGGCTAAAGATGATTTTGTGTCTGAGAACGCAGGCCGTACATGGAGACTGAACAGCGAAGATGTACGGGCTTGCTGCGCACATCTTGTTGATGAAATGTATAAATTTTAAAATAATAAGGGTGGAGGATATGATCAAAAATGATAAGAAATACCGTTAGTTAGTCGTTGGTGGTACAGGAATATTGGCGCCCTTTTGCCGGTCATGAGGGCTGAACAACGTGATTATCGCAGCGCGTTTTCGTTCTCATCAATCCAAAATTGAGTTATTTCAGACAAGGGCTAAATGTATATTTTGGAGATTATTATAAGCCATAGGCACAATTTTTAAAAGGGGTACCACTATGGACGGGCTTGAAATATTGCATATTATGGGGGGCATTCGCCTGCACATGCATTTTCGTGTAGATTGAGATTGAGCGGTTGGCCTTCTTACCGAAGCCTCTGCGTATTGTTCATGTTTTTGGTTCTAATGCAGAGGATAAAATAATCTCTGGATGTGCGCATCATAATAAGATTGATCCCACATCTGTAAAATTAGGTCGGAAAAGGCTATCATATGGCCGGCGGTGGTCAATGAGAAAAGTGTTTATGATCATGTGATTTGTGAGAGCCGTATTGAGAAAGAGTTTGCGCAAAATCTCGATAATGACTCTGATGTAAGATTGTTTTTTAAACTGCCAAGAAGTTTTAAAATAACCATTCCCATTGGTTCTTATACGTCTGATTGGGCGGTTTTTTTAGAGAGGGATGGCGAACAAAAGCTTTATTTTGTACTGGAAACAAAAGGAACGAATAGCGATTTTGATTTGCGCCTTAAAGAAATGCTGAAGATTAAATGCGGCAAGGCGCATTTTACCGCCCTTGAGACTGGTGTGGTGTTTAACGAGGCACTGGTGATGAGTTGGCGCGATTCTAAGCGGGGGGGGGATGGTGGTAGAGAGAGTGGGGGCTGTGGTAGGAGTGGGCGGCACGAATGACGCTGTCTTTAGTTGTGTACCACCAAGCTAATTTTGTGCTTTGCGAAATTCGCCAAGGCTTTTGGACGTACCGCGTTTACCGCATAATAAAATCTTATGAATATCATGCAGAAGGCGCGCGCAGAAGGGGGTGATTACGTGACTAGCTTCCCAATGCCGTAATTAAGTACAGCTACATAATGAGATAGCTCTTCAATATCATCAGTTGCACTGATACTTTTTCTTTATTTTCAAACAATAATAGGTCAGATGGTAACGATTATGTCCTTTCTATCTAAGAAAAGAGTAGCACTGCTTGCGTATATGCACGAGTAAAAGTCAATCAACATTGGTCTGAGGTAAAAACCGTCAATTATTTCTAATACACCTAAGGATTTCATAGCTTGCTCTAACGGTTTATATAAAGCCGCCCTTTTAAAAGGTGGATTGGGTGGAAAATTTATTGGGATATAGGCTTTATGAATCTCTCGAACTAAGCTTTCTACTATGCAGGTTCTAAGGCGTGATTGCATATATGGTCGCATCTGTTGCTGCATTGTGTAGGCAGAGATCCTAAATGAGGAAAGGAGGGATGCTCTTTTAATTACAAAGGAAGAATACGGCGCGTAAGTGAAGCAAAATGTATTTTGAGGAGCAGTAAAGGGGTGAGGTATTTGATGTCCAGCGAGTGATGGATGGAGTATAAGGGGGTATTGCTAGGGCGGAGTTTTTAGTTAAGAATCGCGCTCCGTACGCTATAAGCTCTCTGCATCCTTCATATAGGCGTTGGATCATCGCCCAATGCAACGTAAAGGGGCTGTTTTGTCTTTAGCGTTTGTTTGGCTGCTTCTATAGCGCCGCTGGCTCTATCAGCCATTATGGTGATAATTTTCTCGTCCAAAGAATAGATCAATTGATTGCGTAATAGGGTATGTGTGCCTTTTTCGACCGTGTCTTTTTTTAAAAGCAGCTGTTACCTCGTGGCAGGGTTGGGGGTGTCTATATGATCAGCCTGCCAAAGAAATGGAAGCGTTATCGCGATAGCTACCAATAGTAGTCCAGCGATAAAGGTGGCAGCAAACTGCAATGATATAAAAGAACCAAGGACGCCGACCAAAAAGCTTCCGACCGGCGTTCCAGCATAGCCTATCACCCGAAAAACAGAATTAGCTCGCCCGAGAAGTTGCTTTGGTGTGAGGCGCTGCCTGAAGGCGGTAACACCAATAAACCATAAGCTTGCTCCAACGCCAGCAATAAAGGTGACGCCCCATACGACGACAGCACTTTTTGAAAAGGCTGGAATCAGCAGCAAGACAACCGTTCCTAAACCGTCAGTGAGAACAGCTAGGCGCACCGGTGCATAGCGTATACGCGGCGCAAATAGGGCTCCTGCCATTGTTCCAAGCGCGTAGGCTGCAAACATCACGCCATATTGGCTGCTATGTAGGCCCAGATACCGACTGTCGGTAACGAAGAAGATGAATGAGGTTAGGAATGCTCCAAATACCACCGATAGAAAGAATGTGAGTAATGTAAGGGAGGTAAGATGCCGATTTGAAAAAATGAAACGAAAGCCGGCAATGATATAACGGAAAGTGATGTTTTCTTTATCAGGTGTTGGCGATGTCGGAACAGCATGGCGAGCGGTAAAAATCAATGCGATAAAAAGCACGATTAACAGGCCGAGAAATAGCAGTGTGCTATGCGCTAAAATGCTGCTTGTTATGACAGGGGCAAGAAAATAGGAGACCCCGAAATCTAAAAACAAGACAATAGAGTAGAAGGTCATCAATCGCTCTCCCTCCATGATAAGTGGTGGAATCGTCATTATATAAGCTTCGGCAGAAACGACGATGAATCCAGCAATGGTTGCATAGAAGAAAATTTGTTCGGCTGGAGCAATCTGTATCATAAGTAGTATGAACAGGACAATATGCAGTAGCATGAAGATGAGGAGAGCTGTGGTAGCAAGTTTTATTTTGTCGCAGCGATCAAGTAAAGCGCCTGCAAGGATGCCGAAAATTGGCCACGCTAATGAAAAGAGACCTTGCGCCCAACTTACTCCGACTACGCCATATCCAGATTGTCTTGCTAATAGCGGGATGGCAGTGCGCAAAGCACCGCTGAGTAAGGCGAGAAGACTAACGGTTAGGCAAAAATAGCGTATGTTCTTGTTGGAAAAAAGCGTGAACATTCTGTTCTCCTTAAGATGCCACACAGGTTTCCACTGTTCCATCAAGTACGGCGGTTGTATTCAGCATGTTTGAGACATAGCCGTCCAAGATATTCCTATCTGCCTGAGGTAGAAGAAAATACATAAGGTTGGAATACCATTGCCAACCACGCTGAGTCAGCTGGAGATTGTTATCACTTTCTGCGATGAGACCTGCACCTATGAGCTGTTGTAGGTTATTGTATACGAAAGAGGGGAGTGCGGTCCAGTCAATTCTTTCTTTTTTGGCATAACCGTTATAAGGTAGCCTCATACACAAAGCCTTGGAGGCTTGTTGCTCTGCTGATACCCAATTGTAGTATACTTTGGATTTGCCTTTAAGTTGTATGTCGGTAATGTATCCGCTTCGACTGGGATTGGCTCGTGTGACGAGTGAGCCGAGAATCGACATTGCTGACGCCCCGAAGCCAACCACATAATCGTCATGATAACCATGCAAATATTTGTGATAGCGGAAATAATTAGCTGAACTCGTTTTAGCGAGCGTTAGAGGAGTGTTATTGGCAATTTTGATATAGGAATGCCCATTACACGGCGCATAGCCGCAGCTGCGCATAACGATGTCGCTAAATAAGCGAAGCATCTGTCGATGCTGTAGGCTGGATGGCTTTAGCCCTTTTTGTGCGTAAGACTTATGCAGTTGCGACGTGATAGCCAGATTGTTAATTGCATAGAGGTTGATGGTTTCAGGGTGAAGCTCGCTGGCTTGCTTCAAATCGTATAATAGTTCTTCGGCTTGCTGGCTGTGCATGCCATATAGTAGGTCTAAACCGACATGTCCAATTATCTCTTGTGACCAAGCTACGGTATTGTTGATTTGTTCACGTGTTGAGGTGAGGTTAAACAATGATCGGAAACGCTCAATGAAACTCTGTATACCGAAACTGATCCGGTTAACGCCGATCTCACGGGCAGCATAAAGTTTATCACGTGTGACGCTCTTCGGTTCGCTTTCCAGTGTAAGCTCAGTTAAGGAAGAGAGCTCAAATTCGGCATGCAATACTTTTCCGATGTGGCGGATATTATCTGCAGACAAAAGCGACGGTGTGCCGCTCCCTATATAGATGCTGCGGATGGGCCCTCTAAGCGAGCGAATGAAATTTCCTTTGTTTCTGATCTCTGTGGTAAGCGCTGACATATAAGATTCGATTTGCTTAACGTGCTTGTAGGCCCCTTTCTGAAAGGGACAGAAGGAACAGATGGTTTCACAAAAGGGAATATGCAAATAAAGAGAAATAGTATGCGCTTGTGGAATCTGCTTACTGTGCGCTAGTTTATTAAAGTCTAGGTAATCGTAAAATTCATTTGAAATAGTGCGAAATAACGGATATGTGAAGTTGTAAATCAGCTTGAGTTGATCGAATTTCACAAAAGGATGATCCACGAGTTGCATAGCTTATCTCCCCCAATTTCTTAACGCGCACTATATTATTGACGGGCGACTGGTGATCCAATTATCCGAGTGTATTACCAAAGATTTTCACGGAACATAATGAATCCTCCTTTTGTAGAAGTTATATGTATTATACATATAACTCATTATATGAACAGATGAGCTTGTTTAAGAGGCAATGTAAAGATAAAAATATAAAAGAACTTTCTCTTGCAGCCTTATGGTCTGATATTGCAATTGGTATCCTGTTTTACGTGGTCGGGCTATGGATGCCTAGGGCGAGAAAAAGCAGGGTATTTTAATGGACGTGCGGGGCATCATTGTTATGTTGCTGGGACTTGGAATTTGCGTCTGGTTATGAGATATCATTAGCGCAAAAAGATGGTTTTAAAGGTAGAGATACATTTTTTAATATCCCTGTAAAACTTCGAGAAGAGATAGAGTTATCCTATTAGAAAACATATAAATATCCAGTGTGATAATATTATCGAATTACATGACATCATCACTCTTGCACGCCATTTTGATATACTACCTAAAATCTCATTGAGATTGTGCCATGTACTGGCAAACGGGGATAGATCGCGTTTTGGTATGACTGCGGCGGAGTTACGTGCCGCATTATCTTTGCTAGAATCCAATAGGATTAGGCTTAATGGGGCGCCTTTTCATGTGGGCTCTAATTTGAATTCGACTGAGTTAATAGTATCCACCTTAACTAAGGCTGGAAAGGATATTTACGCATTGAAGGATCAAAAAAGTTTTATCAGTTTAGGCGGGGATATCCGACTTCCACAGCGTTCTGCGATGCCATGACGATCAATGACGAATACCCTCGTAAAATTTATGAGGCATTATCACAATTGGGTTGTGGTTTACATAAGCTTACGGTAATTATTGAACCTAGGCGTGTTATATCTAAAGATTATGGTTATTTATTTTCAAATATTAGCTCTATAAAAGAGCAGAATGGTACGAACTTAATTACAATCTGGGCTCTGGGGATGTGTACTCAATCTGCACAGTATCACTAGGTCAGAAGTCAAAGTATGTGAAAGCAACTGATACAAAAAAAATTTACGATGGTGGAAGATCGACGATGAAGGACTTTAGTTCAAAGGAAATTGATATTATTGTGTTCTCATATCCTGATTTTTTGGCTTTTTAGATATAAATAACACATCTCCTAGTGGGCTGGAGACTATCAGATGTTGGATCCCGCATGGCGCAATTAGCAAAAATTCCTATCTATTGGATTTGGTATGCTCTACTGGATTCTCAGCTCTAAATATTGTGTGCGAAGAGCAATGTCAAGCGGTGGAAATTGATATAAGTGCAGAGTTTGTACCATCCGCTCAGAACAAGGTTGATAGCTCTATTATGCAGGCGATGGTTAAGTTTCATATTGGAAATGCTGAGCGTATGTCTTATCCTGAAAATACATTTACGCATATTACGGCGGGGTGAGTATTTGTAAGCACAGCTGTAAAGGCTATTCACCATCCTAGGGTGTTTACTTCTACGTGGATAACAATAGAGTTACAAAACTTGCTTCATATTAAAAGAAAAGTTTCTTTTCTTTTAATTAAGCATTGCTACAACCAAAAGGAAATTAAATATCTCGCCTTTATTATTCTCGCCAATGTTTGCTTATATATGATTATTTGAATCGGAATTAGGTTACGTACAATATGGTATTTCTCGCTGTTTTATATAAGGAGAAGGTTCGCACCGATGTATCGCGTGCAATATCAATTTTTTCACTATGATGATAGGATAGCTTTTTGAGCGCAAAGTTCTTTTACCTTGATGGATCTTATAGTATTCTTCAAAAATATCAGTTGATAATTTTTTTTCGTGTCGTTTATGCATGGGCTGATACAATAAGAATAGGACTTGATTGTTTTTAAAGTTGGTATGTTATGGATGTAAAAAATGGTAAACAAACGAAAAGTAAGAATTTTAAACCTGTTTCTCGTTTTCTCAAAAGTTTACGTGGTGTGCACAATTGGGAACAAGTTTCACAATGGCTTGCTTTCCGTAAGGTAGAGGATATTGAATGTATTACGCCTGATCAAGCAGGGGTACCACGGGGCAAGATGATGCTTTCTAAAAAATTTACATCGGAAACATCATTGGCATTGCCTTCAGCAGTTTTTATGGCAACAATTTCAGGGGATTATCCGGAAGATGGTCATGGTTTTGAATATCCTAAAGCAGATGGTGATTTACGCCTTGAGCCTGATCTTTCTACGTTAAGCATTGTTCCATGGGAAGATGCTCCTACGGCACAGGTGATTTGTGATCTTGTGTATCAAAATGGTCAGGTTGTAGATTACACACCACGCAATGTTTTACGAACGGTGGTTCACTTTTACACAAAAATGGGTTTAAGCCCTGTTGTTTCACCAGAAATTGAGTTTTATTTGGTACAAAAAAATCCCGATCCTGATTATCCGTTAGTTCCACCGGTTGGTCGTTCTGGGCGTTCAATTGGTGGTGGACAGGGGTACTCCATTGCTGGTGTTAATGAATTTGATGATTTGATTGATGATATTTATCAATTTTCAGAGGCACAAGGATTGGAAATTGATACCCTCATTCATGAAGAAGGAGCAGGTCAGTTTGAAATTAATTTACGTCATGGTGATCCTATTGAGTTAGCGGATCAAGTTTTTATGTTTAAACGAACAATTCGTGAAGCAGCACTAAAACATAATATGTATGCAACTTTTATGGCAAAACCCATT
Source organism: Bartonella sp. AP9QHHD (assembly GCF_042195625.1). NCBI lineage: Bacteria > Pseudomonadati > Pseudomonadota > Alphaproteobacteria > Hyphomicrobiales > Bartonellaceae > Bartonella > Bartonella sp. AP9QHHD. Next base: position 7,566 of record NZ_JBHIOP010000036.1, read on the forward strand.
CAAGGGCAGCCGGGTTCTGCTATGCATATTCACCAATCGGTTGTTGATAAGAAAACCGGTATGAATATTTTTACACAGGAAAATGGTGAAGAAAGTATCTGTTTTCGCCATTTTATTGGTGGATTGCAAAAACATATGCCAGGGGTACTTGTGATGCTTGCACCTTATGTGAATTCTTATCGACGTCTTGTCCCTGATAATTCGGCTCCTGTTAATTTGCGATGGGGATATGATAATCGTACTACAGCTTTTCGAGTTCCCCGTTCTGCTCCTCAAGCGCGACGTGTTGAGAATAGACTTCCTTCATCAGATGCGAATCCTTATTTAGCTCTTGCAGCTTCTTTAGCGTGTGGTCTTATTGGTTTGCAACAAAAAATTGAGCCGGATGAGCCAGCGACAAATAATGTAAACGCTGATAATATTGAGTTGCCGCGTGGACTCATTGAGGCAGTCAATTTGTTTGAACAAGATACAGTGATACGTGCTATTTTAGGGGATGTGTTTGTCAGTACTTATGCTGCAATCAAACGCCAAGAGTTTGAAACTTTTATGGAAGTAATCAGTCCGTGGGAGCGTGAATATCTCCTGCTGAATGTTTAAATTTTATGACGATGATTGATTATAATTCAATTTCTCCAGGAATTTCTTGGTATGAAGATGCTTTAAGAGAACGTCCATCGTATCCTTCTTTTTGTGAAAACAGACAGTGTGATGTGGTCATTATTGGAGGCGGATTTACGGGTCTTTCGGCTGCTTATCATTTAGCCAAGGCTGGAGTAGATGTTGTTTTATTTGAAGCATCACGTTTTGGTGATGGTGCTTCAGGGCGCAATGGTGGACAGCTGGGAACAGGGCAACGGCAATGGGTAGAAACATTAGAAAAAAAGTATGGTTTTGAGCGGAGTAAGGCTCTGTTTGATTTGGCAGAAGAAGCTAAAAGAGATATTTTAGCTTTATGCGCAATGCCTAATTGTCCGTGTGATTTGATAGGAGGACAGCTTTCTGTAACTCATAAAAGGCGTGAGCTTCTCTCTTATCAACGGCATATTGAGGCGATGCAGCGTTATGGCTATCACGCGCTTACTTTTATGGATAAGGCTGAAACATTTGAGCGACTTGGATCAACTTTTTATTGTGGTGGTATTTATGATGCGGATACCGGTCATATAAATCCCTTAAAATTGATTATTGGGTTGGCAAAAAGAGCACAAGATGCTGGTGCTAAGCTTTATGAGAAGTCACAAGTAACGACCATAAGGCGCAAGGGAGCACATTGGAAAGTAATAACAGAAAAAGGCAGTGTAACAGCAGAGCATGTTTTACTTGCAACAAATGGGTATAAACTTGGTCTGGAGCGTTTTATTGAGAAAAATATTGTTTCTATTCGCTCTTATATTGGAGCAACGGACCCATTACCAAAGCATAGTTCAATTCTTATAGGGGGGGAATCGGTTGATGATTCCCGTTTTATGGTTCGCTATTTTCGCAAAAGCATTGATAATCGTCTCTTATTTGGTGGTGTAGAAAGTTATGATAATAAGCATCCTCTAAATTTAGATGAACGTATAAAACGGCAAATTGTTGAAATTTATCCTCAATTACATTCTATCAATTTAAGCCATCGGTGGGGAGCAACGGTTGCCATCACAGTTGAACGCATGCCCTATGTTCGCCAACTTTTCTCAAGGATGACTTATTGTGGTGGTTATTCAGGGCATGGCGTTATGCTGGCTCCTTTCGTGGGAAAATTATACGCAGAATGGTTAACTGGAAAATATGAACGTTTTTCCTATTTCCAAGACTTAAAGATTTCATCTTTTCCGGGGGGACGCGTTTTGCGTTATCCGCTTATATTTTTAGCAATGCGTTGGTTTTCTTTATTGGATCGCCTTTAATGTAAACATTGCTTGAAATGAAGAAAATTAATGGCTTATTTAGTATCTGTCTGCTTTAATGATGAAAGCTTTTATAAGTGATATGGGATTTCATAATCGAATAGAAAAATAAACAAGTTCATGGTGCGTAAAATTATTCCAGTTTCTTCCTTTGATTGTATTGTTTTTGGTGGCAATGGTGATCTGGCGTTGCGCAAGCTTTTGCCGGCTTTGTATCATTGTCAGTGTGCTGGGCAATTCAGTGAGCCAACACGTATTATTGGGGTTTCGCGCACTTTCTTAAGTTGTGAAGAATATCAAAATTTTGTTCGCATTTCTTTAGAAAAACATATCCATCCAAAAGATCTCAATTCAACAGAACTCAATCGTTTTCTTGCACGTTTAAGCTATGTTTCTGTTGATGTTACCTCAAATCGAGGGTGGAAGGATTTAGCCCTCCTTCTGTCACAAGATTCAGCAGATATTCGAGCTTTTTATTTGGCTGTTGGTTCGTCACTTTTTGCTGATATTGCGATGAAGTTGGGAAAAAATAATTTGGTGACAGCACAAACACGGATTATCATTGAAAAACCAATTGGTTGCGATGTAAAAACAGCTATTTCACTTAATGATGTATTTGCAAGCGCCTTTAATGAAGAGCAGATCTTTCGCATTGATCATTATCTTGGGAAGGAAACTGTTCAAAATTTAATGGCATTGCGGTTTGTTAATACACTTTATGAACCGCTATGGAACTCCAATTATATTGATCATGTTCAAATAACCGTTGCTGAATCTTTAGGGTTAGAGGGGCGTACAGAATACTATGAAAGCACTGGTGCTCTACGCGATATGGTTCAAAACCATATGCTACAGTTACTTTGTTTGGTTGCGATGGAAATACCATTTACCAACAGTGCTAATGCTGTGCGCGATGAAAAACTTAAAGTTTTACATTCTTTAACACCGCTTGATGTCCATAATGTAGGGCAGCATACTGTACGTGGGCAGTATCTTTCTGGTCTATCAAATGGTATATCGGTAGAGTCTTATTTTGATGATCTAGGAAGAGTGAGTAAGAGTGAAACATTTGTAGCACTTAAGGTTAAGATTGATAACTGGCGTTGGGCTAATACGCCTTTTTATTTACGAACAGGTAAGCGCATGTTCACGCGAATGTCTGAAATTGTTGTGGTTTTTAAACCTATTCCTCATAATATTTTTAATGTGGATTTAGATGAAATTTTTTCTAATCGGCTTGTAATTCGTCTCCAACCTGATGAAGGTGTAAAACAATGGTTGATGATTAAGGATCCAAGTTATGGCGGTATGCGGTTTCGTCACATTCCATTAGACATGAGTTTTGCTTCCGCATTTTCTGAACGTAATCCTGATGCTTATGAACGTTTATTAATGGATGTTATTCGTGGAGATCAAACACTGTTTATGCGTCGTGATGAAGTTGAGGCTGCTTGGCGTTGGATTGATCCAATCATTGAGGGATGGGAAGCAATAAAACAGCCTGTTCACAGTTATAACGCTGGTTCGTGGGGTCCGTCTGCTTCGATGAGCCTCATGGAACGTGATGGACGTATATGGAACAATTTAGTTTAGAGCAATAAGTATGTATAGAATGAATATTGATCGTTTAGACTTTGAAACCCCTCAGACTTTAGCTTTGGCATTAGCAGATCGAGTAGCCGCAGAGCTTAGTGTATCTGTTCTTGAGCGCAAGAGAGCAGTTTTAGCGGTGTCTGGTGGTAAAACACCAGAATTGTTTTTTCATTATTTATCAAAAGCGGATATTGATTGGCAAAATATTATTATCACTTTGGTCGATGAACGTTTTGTTCCTACACACGAGGAACGTTCAAATGAACATATGGTACGGTGTCATTTGTTACAAAATTTTGCCGAAAAAGCACGTTTTGTAGGGCTTTATCATAAAACAATTACTGCTGAACTTGCTGCTTTTTCAGCGGCGAGTCGTGTTAATACTTTGCCTAAACCCTTTGATGTTGTTGTTTTAGGAATGGGGGAGGATGGACATACGGCATCTTTTTTTCCTGATGCTGATCGTTTAAAGCAAGCGCTTGATTTACGAACACAAGCACTTGTTTTACCCCTTCATGCTAAGAGTGCTGTTGAGCCAAGACTCTCACTAACTTTGCCAGTTATTATGCAATCTCGTTGTATTATTCTCCATTTCGAAGGTTTTCAGAAACGCGATTGTTTTGAAGAAGCTTGTCAAGACGGGTCTGAAATAGAAATGCCTATTCGGGCAATTCTGCGTAATTCCCCTCATCTCGTTCAGGTTTATTGGTCGCCTGCAGAAAATGAAATAAGTGAATCAAAATATGTGACACAAAGTGAATAAAACGTAATCTCTCTCAATGAATGAGGGGAAGAAACAATGAAAGGGGGAGAGAAATATGGCACTTTCCAAGACAATTGCCACAGTTACACGAAGAATTTATGAACGTTCTCGATCAACACGAGAAATTTACTTAGATCGTATTGCGAAAGCACAAGTTCATCGCCCCAAACGGAGTTTTTTAGGATGTGCCAATCAGGCTCATGGCTTTGCTGCTTGTGGTGCAATAGATAAAGAGCGTTTGAAGGGAAATATCGTTGGGAATATTGGTATTATCACGGCATATAACGATATACTTTCAGCACATCAACCTTTTGAAAAATTTCCTCACTTAATTAAAGAGTCGGCCCGTATGGTTGGTGGTGTTGCACAGGTTGCAGGTGGTGTTCCCGCGATGTGCGATGGTGTTACGCAGGGAAATGCGGGGATGGAGCTTTCCCTTTTTTCGCGTGAAGTAATTGCAATGGCAACAGCTATAAGCTTATCACACGATGTCTTTGATGCAGCATTGTATCTTGGGGTGTGTGATAAAATTGTGCCAGGTTTATTGATTGGTGCCCTAACATTTGGTCATTTACCAGGAATTTTTATAGCTGCTGGTCCTATGACAAGTGGTCAAGGTAATGATGAAAAAGCAAAGATACGTCAACTTTACGCGGAAAATAAAATAGATCGCCAAACACTTCTAGCATCGGAAGCACGTTCTTATCATGGGCCAGGAACATGTACATTTTATGGAACAGCTAACTCTAATCAGGTGATACTGGAGATGATGGGGCTTCATATGCCTGGAGCTTCTTTTATTAATGCGAATACACCGTTGCGTGATGCTTTAACAAAAGAAGCTACGAAACGTGTACTTGAAATGACAGATCTTGGTGATCATTATAGTCCACTTGGAATGATCATTGATGAGCGTTCTTTTGTGAATGCCATTGTAGGATTAAATGCAACAGGAGGTTCTACCAATCATGCGATTCATTTGATTGCTATGGCTGCTGTTTGCGGTATTAAATTGACATGGCATGATATTGCAGAAATTTCATCCGTTGTGCCTCTTTTAGCGCGCATTTATCCTAACGGTTTAGCAGATATTAATCATTTTTACGCTGCGGGGGGAATGGGATTTATTATTCGCGAGCTTATCGAGGCAGGTTTGGTACATGAAGATGTTTCTACGGTTTTTGGTAAAGATCTCAATGCTTATGCAATTGAAGCAAAGCTTTCTGCTGATGGTCATGTGGTGCGTGAAGCGGCTCTTAAGGAAAGTGGTGATCATAAGGTGTTAGCGGGGTGGAGAAAGCCATTTCAGCTTGATGGTGGTCTTCGTGTTTTATCAGGAGATTTGGGAACAGCTATTATAAAAGTTTCCTCTGTTAAACCAGAGTATTGGCAGATTAAAGCACCAGTCTTTGTTTTTAATGATCAAGAGGAACTACAAAAATCTTTTAAATCTGGAGTGTTGCATAATAAAGACTTTATCGCTGTCATTCGCTATCAAGGACCAAAAGCCAATGGTATGCCAGAGCTTCATAAATTAACAACCATTTTAGGCGTTTTACAAGATCGCGGTCAAAAGGTAGCATTGATAACCGATGGGCGTATGTCAGGAGCGTCAGGAAAAATTCCTGCTGCTCTCCATGTGACACCAGAAGCAGTGGATAATGGCCCCATTGCACGTTTGCAGGATGGTGATATTGTTTTTCTTGATGCTCATGAGGGTAAATTAACTCTTTTGGAGGATTTAGCAAAATTTAACGCGCGAAAAATCATACCTCCGGATCTTTCAAAAAACGAACATGGTGTTGGACGCGAACTTTTTCATGTTTTTCGTCAATCCGTTAATCGTGCAGATCAAGGGGCATCTGTTTTTATGACATGAAAAATGCAAAAATAAATAAGCTGAATCATATACAATGAAACCATATACAAGGAATTGTTACAATTTTTAGAATTTTGGTATCGGCAGATTGTGTGATCGCGCGGCGGCTTTGAGTGTATTAACCATAAGCATGGCAATTGTCATTGGTCCAACGCCTCCTGGAACAGGGGTGATCGCAGCAGCTTTTTCTTTTACGTTTTCAAAATCGACATCACCAACAAGACGTGTTTTCCCTATACCTTTTTCTGGTGCAGCAACGCGGTTAATACCGACATCAATAACAATTGCACCATCTTTTATCCAGTCTTTTTTAATCATTTGTGGGCGGCCTACAGCTGCTACTAGAATATCAGCGCTTCGACACACATCATCAAGGTCACGGGTACGACTATGGGCAATTGTCACAGTGGCATTGGCTGCTGTTAAAAGGGCAGCCATAGGTTTTCCAACAATATTAGAGCGTCCAACAACGACAGCATCAAGTCCAGATAAATCTCGTCCACAGTGTTGTTCAATCATCATCATGGCACCAGCTGGAGTGCAGGGAATAATTGCATCTTCAAGTGCATTTGCCGCGAGTTTTCCTACATTAATATAATGAAAACCATCAACATCTTTTTGGAAAGCAACGGCTTGTGTTATGCGATTTGTATTCATATGAGCAGGGAGAGGCAGCTGTACCAAAATACCATGAATTTTGGGATCAGAATTTAATGTTGCAATAAGTTGAAGGAGTTCTTTTTCTTGCGTTTCTTTGGAAACGACATGTTTGATTGAAAGAAACCCACATTCTTCGGCTTTTTTATTTTTTGAGGTGACATATACTTGACTTGCAGGATCATCTCCAACGATAATAACAGCGATACTAGGTTGTATATTATAGTGATGGCGGAGCTTTGCTGTTTCGGCCTTAACTTTCACAATAATCTCTTCAGCAAGTTTTTTTCCGTCGATAATATTATTCATTCAGAGATCCTTTCGGTAAGGCTGTTTGTTTTTTTTTGTAAAGCATTTTCTAATAATACGATAGAGTTTTATAGCAATATTCATATGAGAACAGTAAGAATGGTTTTATAATGTTGTGGATTTATAGTTTTGAAGACTTTTAAATAATTGCTTTATAAAGAAGCAGCAACATTGCTGTTTGAATAAATTTTGGATAAAGAACAAAAATAATGAAGATACAAAGTGGATATAGTGAATTATAGGATTATAAAAACTTTTTATGATCATTTAAGTTTGTTTTTAATCTGTTATAGGGGGATAAGTATAGAGGGATAATGTGCGCATCAGAATAATAAAATTTTTGAGCGGAGTTTTTATTACAATTATCTTTTTATTTGGAGTGGGGATTCTCGTTTTACCTTATCTTATTTCTACAGATGCGATTCGTATTCGTTTAGCGCAGGATTTAAGTGCATGGACGGGTTACAATGTGCAATTGCGTGATCCACCGCGGTTACATCTTTTTCCTTATCCTAAAGCATTTCTTTCTGGCGTTACTTTAACATCAAAAATGGATGATGTTGCGCCATTAATGGAAGCTGAATCAATAGAAGTTGATCTTTCTGTCGTCGATCTTCTTTGGGGACATATTTCTTTTTCAGAGACGCGGATTATGCGTCCTCAATTTGTTATGGAAAAGCCTGTTAAAACAATAGCAGATTTTTTTGATCGGTTTTCTCGCTCACAAGGTGCATTAGGGGTGGCAATACGTAATACGCGTGAAATATTAAAACATAATCCTGAGCATCCAGAGATAGAGCACCTTTTAAAACAACCTTTTGGACGGATTGTCATTAAAAATGGTGTTCTTGTGTATCACGATAGTTTTTCAGGAGTAGCAGAAAAAATAACAGGATTAAATGCAACTTTAGATTGGCCGGAATCAACTCAGGAAGTACGGTTACGTGCAGATGCGCGTTGGCGCGGAGAGTTTACAAAATTATCACTTGATGCTTCTCAAGCATTACTGCTTCTTGCTGGAGGCAAAAGTCATATTAGGGCAAGTCTCAATTCTGTACGTGGGGGAATAACTTTTACAGGAAAGGCTCGATTATCTGAATATTATATTTTTGACGGAAAAGTGTCAATGCGTTCTCCTGGATGGAATCAGACATTGTCTTGGGTTGGTGGAAATCAGTTTTGGGGACATAAATTAAAAATACCCATTGTATGGGAATCTCATTTTTTAGCGCAGCCAATGCATATCCAAATGAACAATGTTACATTTACGATGGGGAAAGCCAATGCGCGAGGAGCTTTAAAACTCGATTTTCAAGATTATGTACCAAATGTCATGGGCTCTTTAGCCTTTGATAATCTAGACCTTAGCCTCTTGGGTTCAATGTTTTTTTCAGGTAAAAAGAAAAATGCCTGCTTTGACATGAGAACTTTTGATTGTATTGGCGTGGATATACGACTTTCTGCGCCACAAGCTAAAATAGGAAATATTTCACTCACAAATTTAGCTGCTGCAATACAAATAAGAGATGGTCATGGTATTTTTGATCTTGGACATGCGAATATTTTTGGTGGATCTGTGCAAAGTAATATTGAAGTTACTTCAGCTGGACAGAAAGTGCGTATTGGAGGAAATATTTCAGGTGCTTCTATTGATATGCAGGAGACTTTAGAAATCTTGGGATTTATTCCATTTATACAAAGCAAAACGAATTTTACTGCAACGGTACGAACACTTGCTGATTCTTGGCCAGAAATTTTTACGAAAATGCAGGGTGAGTTAACACTGAAGATGTCTTCTGGTCGGCTATTAGGGTATGATCTGAATGAATTACAAACAAGACTTTCAAATAAACAACAATTTCTTTTAATGAATAATGATACTTTTTCAACAACATTTGATCACTGGGATATTCAGACAAGCTTTTCAGAAGGTATGATGAAGGTAACAGAGTCATTAATGCGTACAGCAGACTTGAGCTTATCCATTCAAGGAATCATTGCAACTGCTATTGCGCAAGGGAAGGAAAATGAACTGATATTACAGGCACAACTACGCAAAAACTATAGATCAGAAACTTTATGTAAAGATGTCCAATGTCTTGCTAATAGCCTTGCATGGCCTTTTACATTTTCTCTAAGCTCTAAAGGACAAAATCATGGCGATTTTTGGGTTACAAAAGATATTAACGCAGATTGAGTATCGTTTTTCATCTGTATAATATTCTATCCTATAATGGTAATTCGTCTTTTTGCAACTTAAAATTGTCTTTTAAATTTAAATCAGAGCTCCCATTATCGGAAGATTCTCTCATTTTAAATCCGTTCGTCGTGAAGCAGTAAAAACCATCCTCACCGTCATAATAAGTGAGGTTGGTATAGATAAATGACTGAAGAGAGGAATAAAAAACCTTCTTATGGAATCTTTCAAATACAAGAGATTCATAATATCGGTGCTAATCTTATAAAAATTGCTAAAAAACATTAAAATTTTAAGGAGGATGTTGGCCAGTGCTTATTGAATCGCAGAAGAAATACCATAGCCATCTTTGGTAATTGTATGCTTCCCGTCGGCTCCAACAGAACCAATTCCCACTGTAATCAAAATAAAGGCTAAGAGGGTTGTAATCGTAATAATTGTAGCTTTTTTAGCAGACATATTTTTCCTCCACGGATGCATCAATGACTGAATGCAAAGATGAATGGTGCATTATTTAAACTTTTATGAAAGCAGAATCACTTAAGGATCTATAAGTTCCTATTATTATCTCATAAAGCTAAAAAAACTCTATAATTCTTTAATATATTATAGTTCTATAGATATAATTTTTTCTTTTTGCTATATATTTTTCTTCATTTTCTCGATGACGATAGTGAGCATTGGCAAAATTTTTATGCGCATAAATTATAAACTTAAAAGATTATTTATCCGACAGACATTGGCTTTGAATGAAGAAATAAAGATAGAGGGGGCACAAGCTTCTTATCTTATGCATGTTTTGCGTATGAAAGAAGGAGCAGAAATTTTACTTTTTAATGGACAGGATGGTGAGTGGCTTGCTAAACTCATCACTGTTAAGAAAAAATTTGTTGTGGTTCAGCTTATCCATCAAGAAAGATTACAAACGACGCATTCCAATCTTATTTATTGCTTTGCTCCACTCAAAAATGCGCGGTTGGATTATATGGTGCAGAAAGCTGTTGAAATGGGGGTATCGATTTTGCAGCCTGTTATAACGCATCATACGCAGGCTACGCGTATCAATATGGCGCGTATGGAAGCCAATGTTATTGAAGCTTCTGAACAGTGTGGAATTTTATCTCTTCCTAAATGCGTATCGGCTCTATCATTAGCAGAACTTTTAGCACAGTGGGATGAGACACAGCCTTTATTCTTTTGTGATGAAGAGCATAAATTGCATAATCCATTACCTTCTTTTAAAAAGCGTGACGTTACAACACCTGGTATTCTTATTGGACCGGAAGGTGGCTTTAGTGAAGAAGAGCGGAGCTTTTTAAAAAAACATCCTTTTGTGTTTCCAATATCACTAGGTCCGCGTATTTTACGCGCTGATACTGCCGCTGTTGCTGCTTTGGCTCTTCTTAATGCTACCGTGGGGGATTGGGCAATGGATTGAGAAATCTGTAAAATCATTCTAAACAATTTATTTAAGATGATGATACCAATTATAGGATACGGTAAGTTATGGCGCTTGATATAACTGATGAAAGTGAAATTTATAACTTAGATTCTTTGGTTAGCTATTTCCAAGGGGGTTATAAAGCAGAAGATGATTGGCGCATTGGTACAGAACATGAAAAATTTCCGTTTTATAGAGATGGTTTTCACCCTGTTCCTTATGAAGGAGAGAGGGGAATCCGAGCGCTTTTAGAGAGGATGCAAAGCGCCTTAGGATGGAAACCTATTTTAGATGAAGAGAATATTATTGGGCTCGTAGGATCAGTTGATCAGGGAGCCATTTCTTTGGAACCTGGGGGACAATTTGAATTATCTGGTGCACCATTAAAATCAGTAAGCCATACATATTACGAGTTGATGGAGCATTTAACTCTTCTCAAAAAAATTGCAGAACCATTAGGTATAGGTTTTCTAGGTCTTGGAGCTAGTCCAAAGTGGACTTTAGCTGAAACGCCGCGAATGCCTAAATCACGTTATCAGATTATGACTGATTATATGCCTAAAGTGGGGTATAATGGTCTTAATATGATGTATCGCACATCAACAGTTCAGGTTAATCTTGATTTTTCATCTGAAAGTGATATGCGGCGAAAAATGCAAGTATCCATGAAGTTACAGTCCATTGCAACGGCATTATTTGCAAGTTCGCCCTTTACAGAAGGGCGCCCAAATGGCTTTTTATCGTGGCGTTCTGAAATTTGGCGTAATACGGATAATCAGAGGACAGGCGTTCTGCCCTTTGTATTTTCTGAGCGTTTTGGTTTTGCTGATTATGTTGAATGGGCCCTTGATGTTCCAATGTATTTTGTTGTGCGGGATGGTCGTTATTATGATTGTACACACATAACGTTTCGTCAGTTTATGAATGGAGCATTAAAAGGACAAGTTGCAAATTCAATTCCAAACATGGGAGATTGGATTAATCACTTATCAACGTTATTTCCTGAAGTCCGCTTAAAAAGATTTTTAGAAATGAGGGGAGCTGATTGTGGTTCTTGGAAGCGCATTTGTGCGTTGTCGGCTTTTTGGGTTGGGCTTCTTTATGATAGGGAAGCACTTAATGAGGCAGAGGCTTTGACAAAAGATTGGTGTTTTGAAGAAGTTTTAGAGTTGCGCCAACGCGTTCCTAAAGAAGGGTTAAGAACTCCTTTTCGTCAAACTATTCTTTTAGAGTTAGCACGTCAAGCTCTCGCTATTGCTCGCAAAGGCTTAAAAAATCGCAAACAGTATGATACGAATGGTTTTGATGAAACAAATTTTCTTAATCCTCTAGAAGAGGTTGTTGCAATGGGACAAACAGATGCTGAAAAATTTTTGTCCCATTACTATTCTATTTGGAATGAGTCGGTAGAACCTTTATTTTTAGAATGTGCCTATTAAATTTGAAGCAAAGATACTTCCTACTTTTTTAAAAATGCATATCACCGTGGTGGTTCATTCACTCATTTGCTCTAGAGAGCATATCCTACCTTGCTTTTAACATTTCTCATAACGGAAAGGATACAATACAAAAATCTCTTGGGCAGTGTGATTTTTATACCCAATAATATCACGATATTTCCGTAATCGTAATGTTGTCCCTTTGTACTAAAGATAGTTCATAAGAGATAAAGCTTATTATCAAACATTTTTTATTCACTTGGCTCATCTACTTATGAATAGGTCTGAAAATAATATTTTTCACTTTTAAAAGGGATAAAAAAATATAATTTGCGGTTAATAGTCAATTATTATAATTCAATATACAATGCTTATATGAAAGAGCATTTTATTATACAAAAATTATGATATCAATCTTTCAGTGCGCTAAAAAGACAGTAGAAAAAATACCGATAGATCTATGTATGTATAACTCAATTTTATTTTTATAAAAAAAAGAAATATATTATGTAAATAGATAGAAATAAAGATTATTATATATAATGAATGTGTTAATTACATCATTAAATATTGATAAATAAAAAATATTATCTTCATAGAGTTATATGAAATTATAAGCTATTCATAGATAAGAAATAACTATTTGTATGCAAAGGGGTATTATATTAAAATACTATTATTCTTGATAAAGAGGCACGAGATAAAGAGATTGAGCTTGTAACGAATGAGTGTTTGAATACGCACAAAAATTCAAAAAAGCACAACATTTCTATAGCAGAATAATCTTTATCAGTATGAGCGCAACTTATTATAGGCAATTAATTATCCCCATACATTGTAAATCTACTGTAAGACTGCTTTTAATGCTTTAAACTGTACTATTCATAAAATTTATAATATTTGTAGGCTTAAAGCCTCTCATTGTAATCATATATCCTCAGTCTTTTCCATTGTTTTCATTATCTAGAAATTTGTAATCGTCTTTGTTATGCTCCACTAGGATAAGCAGCTTTAAAATGTGCTCGTCCTTCATCCGTAATGGCATCACGCCTCTGTAAACCAGATGTTTTTCTTTCCTTTATTGAATTTGCAAACAAATGGGATTGTTTTTCATCATGAACAGTTACAGAGATTCAACGTTTTTATAAAGATACCGTGGAAAGCATTGACCTGTATCTATTGCATCTAGATTAGGCAAATTCTTAGCTATCAATACAGAAAAAACGCTTCGTGCTCCTATGCCTGTAATTTGTATCATCCTATTTTCAACTTTTTGTTCTATCAGGACTATACGAGGTATTTGGTAAATTCCATCGTTGAGATTCCGATTATAATAAAACCACTGTTGCGTAAAAGGATGATATGAACTCTGAATGAGGCATGCCTCTTCAAATTCAAAAACCTTTCCTCTTATTAGTTATTGCGTAACATTATAACTCCAACTTATCTTTTTTATATCTAAAGTGACAAAATTATCTATAGCACGTGCACGTGTTGTTCGATCAGTATATGAATAGGTATCGTTAAAACGTTTTACTGCGCTATTATAAAAAGCAATCATATTATTTATATTTTCTGCTCAAGCTCCGCCCTCCAATGTTGCGGCAGCTCTTGCATTAAGATGTTTCATAAGAGGTCTTTCTACTCCTTTCTTATACATTTTTACTCATACGCCAGCCCTGCTTGTGACGTGCAAGCAAATGATTTTGATTGATTCAAGATAAACAGGTTTGAAATGAGAGAATCTTACGTTATTCGGGACTCTCATTTAATATGCAAAACAGTAAATTATGATTATAAATCAACATGTTGTATTTCAAAGACTTTTTATGACTATAAAAAGAGTTTTGAAAAATAAAAAAGCTTTCATTGAGAGCAAAGAAAGAATATATAAAAAGTATTTTCAATAAAATAATTATATTTGAAGTGCTGATCAAAGCTATTGAGAGTGCAGTCCATAAAATGAGCAGAAGTAGCTTGTTGGTGTATTTTCTAGAAAAATCATGAATGTTGGATTGTTAATTCATCCTTGCTTGGAAAGCTCGCTTCAGTTCAAATAGAAAAAGAGAGAGGTAAGGAGATTTATAGGATAAGATATGCTGGAATTATTCAGTATTAAGATGCAATGAATGCTGCTTATATTTCTCTTTTTTAACTATTTTATGAGAGTGAAAATTTAAATAATAAGAAAATAATTTTATTTATTTTCTTTAAACAGTTATTAGTAGATAAAAAATTCTCTTTTAATCTATAAATTAAAAAAATAATGATTTTGTAAAAGCCTTGTAAGCTTTATAGGTTAATTTTAAATATCATGCATTGATTTTGAATTATGCAGATTATTTATGTCAACCATAATAATAGTGAGCATAGACAATGACATTTAATTTTTTCGTCAATTTATTTCTATTTGTTATTTTTTTATTGTTGGTTTCTCAAAGTAAGAAAATGCAATGGAGTCTTTCACTACGTGTTATGCTATGGCTTATCCTTGGCTTGATTTTTGGAAGTGTTTTGCAGTTTATTTATGGAGAGGGTGAAAGCACTTTATTGAAATCCGTTGAATGGTTTAACATTGTCGGTGAGGGCTATATTTTATTGTTGCAAATGATTGTTATGCCATTGGTTTTTATCTCTATCGTTTCAGCAGTTGCTCATTTACATTCTGTTTATGCTGTTGGAAAGATGAGTATAATAACAATTTCAATATTGCTTTTTACAACGGCTCTTTCAGCATTGGTTGGTGTGCTTGTGGTTAATTTTTTTGGATTAACAACCGATGGTTTGGTGCATGAAGGGCAAAATGTTTCTGCTCTTCTTGAAGGTCATATTTCTAAACTTGGAGATATGAATATACCAAAGATGATTTTGTCTATGATTCCTAAAAATCCATTTGCTGAGTTGAGTGGAGCTAAACGTACGTCAATTATTAGTGTTGTGATTTTTGCGTCATTTTTAGGTGCATCGGTTCTTCTTTTAAAGAAAGATGAGCCAGAAAAAGGAGAAAAAGCGCTTTTATTTATTCAAGTGGCACAAGCTTGGATTATGCGGTTAGTCCGTATTGTGATTGCTTTGACGCCTTATGGTATTTTTGCACTTATGACGAAAGTAGGAGCAATATCGCGTATTACAGATATTTTAAATTTACTGGTTTTTATCATTGCCTCTTATGTCGGTATTATTTTAATTTTTGGAATTCATGGTGTATTGCTTGGTATTTCTGGGATTAATCCCTTTCGTTTTTTCAAAAAGGTTTTACCAGTTTTAACATTTGCTTTTAGCAGTCGTTCAAGTGCTGCAAGTATTCCTTTGAATATTGAAGCGCAAACACAGTGGATAGGTGTACCACAATCCATTGCGAGTTTTGCAGCTTCTTTTGGGGCAACAATTGGACAAAATGGTTGTGCTGGTCTTTATCCAGCGATGCTTGCGACCATGATTGCACCCTCTATGGGTATTAATCCTCTTGATCCTACTTGGATTGCTACGCTTATTGGTGTTGTAACGTTGAGTTCTATTGGTGTTGCTGGTGTGGGGGGAGGTGCTATTTTCGCTGCATTGATTGTGTTACCAATTATGGGGCTTCCTGTTACTTTGGTTGCTGTACTTATCTCTATTGAACCGCTAATTGATATGGGACGGACTGCTCTAAACGTGAGCGATTCAATGATAGCTGGAACGGTCACCAGTCAAATATTACGGACAACAGATAAAAGTATTTTTAAAAAATAATTTTAGATTATATTTTTTGGGGCTGTAAAACATCTGTAAGAGATATTTGCGCTGAACCAGGTTGTAGCGGTTTTTGTTGATTGGGATGAGGAGCCCAACCAGAGAGCCAGATGAAAGAAAAATGTGCACGAATACGTCCATCAGGATCACTAAATCGTTGTGCATAGATTTCAGCTGCGCGGAGAAAAAAACGTTTGGATACAGGGCGTCGTGAACGATTGATGAGTGCATTTTGCATTCCCATAGCTTTAAGATCGTGCATAAGGTCAAACATTGTATTATAACGTATTGTGATATCTTCAACGTCTGCTACAGGCAGGGCAAAGCCAATACGCTGTAAAAGAGCGCCTGCATCACGAATGTCGGCAAAAGGGTAGATTCTAGGGCTTGCTCCATCATAAATTTCACTTTCAGCTTGCAGCAGGCTTTCGCGCAATTCTCTTAATGTACCAGCTCCTGCCATAACAGCAAGAAATAAGCCATCTGGTTTAAGGGTATTTTTTATCTGGCTTAGAACACCAGGGGTATCATTGGTCAATTGTAATGAAAGAAGTGAAACAATAAGGTCACAGTAACTTTGAGGTAAATCAAGAAATTCTCGATGACGTAAATGAAATTTTTTATCATGGCTTTGATAAAGCGGATCGGTCTCAATGCGTTCTATGGAACAAACTTTTCCAGATTTCATTAAAGCTTGCGCAGCAAGGTCTGTATGGCTGTGTAAATCGAGAGCTAATGTAAAGAGGCGATCAACAGTGCTAAGGCGTTTATAGAGATCTTCTGCCATGTGAGAGAGTAAAAAGTCACATCCTTTTTTTGCTTTTTGAAAGGCACGTTTTCGGAATTGTTCAATGCGGTTATGATCAAAAATTAAAGGATGCGACATATTGTAGAACACTTTCGATCTATGAAAGAATATATTTTGAAAAGGTTCATTATTTGTGCAAGCTCTGTCAAGTTTATAATATGAAAGAAATAAATTTATAGAAGGTAAGAGTTTTTAAAGGAATTAAAATTATAAGTTTAGGAAATACAAAGGAACTTTTGTTCTGAGGGAAACTTGTAAAAGCCTAAATTTATAATGTTGTATTTTCGAGAAGCGGCGTTAAATAGCGGAGATATACTAAGTAAGTTCGTTGAACGCTTGAAAACGATACTTTATCCACCAATTTGTCCTGGATGTAAGCAAAATGTTTTTACTTATGGTACGATTTGCTCCGAATGTTGGAAAGATCTTCAATTTATCACAAAACCTTATTGTCCTGTTATGGGGACTCCTTTTGTTTGTGATATGGGGGATGGTTTTCTTAGTGGTGAAGCACTCCGTAATTCCCATCCTTTTTCACGTGTTCGCTCAGTCATTGTTCATAAAGGGCTTGCACGAACTTTAGTAACGCGCTTAAAATATGGTGATCATATAGAATTGGCATCATTTATGGCCAATTGGATGATGTTTGCTGGACGCGAGGTTATTGATGATTGTGATGTTATTATTCCCATTCCATTGCATTTTCGTCGTTTTTGGGAGAGGCGTTATAATCAATCTGCTGAGCTTGCACGTTACATTGCAGCATCACAAAAAAAGCTTTTAAAACCGAGTTGGCTTGTTCGTTGTCGGCATACCCGTCCGCAGGTTAGTCTTTCTTCGAGAGAGAGAAAACTTAACGTAAAAAATGCTTTTAAGGTTTCGCATAAAGTTAAAAAATATCTCAAAGGATGTTCTGTTTTGCTGATTGATGATGTATTTACAACGGGTGCAACAGTTACAGCAGCAGCTGCTGCATTAAAAGATGCAGGTGCACGACAGGTTGATGTGCTAACATTTTCGCGTGTTCTCAAAGAAGATTCTATTTTTCCCTCTTCTTAAGAGGAATTTAAAATGAATATTATTAAAAAATATTGGAGGATAATACTATGAAAGAGGTAATAATTTATACACGCCCTAACTGTCCTTATTGTACAAAAGCACGTGATTTGCTTAATAAAAAAGGCGTAAAGTATACAGATATTGATGCTTCCACATCCCTTCGCCAAGAAATGGTACAGCGTGCAAATGGACGTAATACATTTCCACAAATTTTCATAGGTGATTATCACGTTGGCGGTTGTGATGATCTTTATGCTTTAGAGGCTGAGGGAAAGCTCAATTCTTTATTACAAGGCATATGATATTTGTAAATTACATATTCTTAAGACCGTTTTGCAAGAAGGAGATAGTTAACGCCCATGTCTTTTGAGCGATTCCAGCTGTCGTTTAATGGGTTATAAGTAATACCTATCTCATCAATGACAGTCAGAGCGTTTTTTGATAAGAAATTTTTAAGTTCTAGAGGTTTTAGGAATTTTTTATAATCATGGGTTCCTTTAGGAAGCCAACGTAGAATATATTCAGCGCCTACAATAGCAAGCCCCCATGCTTTCCATGTGCGGTTGAGTGTTGAGACAAACATCACCCCTTGTGGTTTCAGCATTTTTGCTGTAGCTTCTATGAAGAGATTAACGTCAGCGACATGTTCAACAACTTCCATATTAAGGATGATATCAAATTTTTCTCCTTCATTGGCAAGTACTTCTGCCGTAGTGATACGGTAATCAATGGAAAGGTCATTTTGAGCAGCATGGGTTTTTGCGACTTCAATATTTGTTTGTGCAGCATCAACGCCTACAACTATAGCACCAAGACGTGCCATTGGTTCAGATAACAAGCCTCCTCCACAGCCAATATCAAGAATTTTCAAATTGTGAAAGGGCGTAAGTGAAGAAGGGTCACGATTAAACTCTAAACAGATTTTTTCTCTGATGTAAGCAAGGCGTGTTGGGTTAAATTGGTGAAGAGGTCGAAATTTTCCTTGTGGATTCCACCATTCTGTAGCAATACGTGAAAAATGATCAATTTCACTTTGATCAATAGTTGTTTGTGTTTCATCGATCATGTTGCCTTCCTTTATTTTTAATGATCAGGTCAAGTAGATTTTATACAAAGTCAAGAGAAATTAATGTAATCATAATGAAACTTGCACAAATGATAGATATTCGCTATGTCGAGAAAATGGTTAGTTGATACAGCATCTAATTCTCATTACTGTTTGAGATAAGAGATGTAAAGGTAAGAGTGTTATTAATGGCGCGCATTGTCATGAAATTTGGTGGAACGTCTGTAGCAAACATTGAATGTATTCATAATGTTGCAAGGCATGTCAAAAGAGAGGTTGATGCAGGCAATGAGGTTGCCGTTGTCGTATCTGCGATGGCTGGTAAAACGAATGAACTTGTTCAGTGGACAAGTGGTGCTTCCTCTATGCATAGAGATGCTCGTGAATATGATGTTGTGGTTGCTTCTGGTGAACAGGTTACGTCAGGTTTGTTGGCTTTGACACTTCAAGAAATGGGGGTGAATGCACGTTCATGGCTTGGTTGGCAAATTCCTATTCATACAGACAATGCGCATGGCCGTGCACGTATTACTAATATTGATGGATCTTTTTTAATCGAGTGTTTTCAGGAAGGTCAGGTTGCCGTTATTGCTGGTTTTCAGGGGTTATCTCCGGATAACCGGATTTCTACCTTAGGGCGTGGGGGATCAGATACAAGTGCTGTTGCTATAGCCGCTGCTGTACAAGCTGATCGCTGTGATATTTATACGGATGTGGATGGTGTTTATACAACGGATCCACGTATAGAGCCGAAAGCGCGTCGTTTACCAAAAGTAGCTTTTGAAGAAATGCTAGAAATGGCTTCTCTTGGTGCAAAGGTTTTACAGGTTCGTTCTGTTGAATTGGCAATGGTTCATAAGGTTCGTACCTTTGTGCGTTCAAGTTTTGAGGATCCTGATGCGTTAGGCATGGAGGATCCAATGAGTTCTTCTGGAACACTTATTTGCGATGAGGATGAAATTGTGGAACAACAAAATGTTACTGGTATTGCTTTTGCTAAGGATGAAGCACAAATTTCCCTTCGTCGGCTTGCCGATCGTCCAGGGATTTCGGCAGCAATTTTTGGTCCCTTGGCTGAAGAAAGCATTAATGTTGATATGATTGTGCAAAATATTTCTGAAGATGGCTCAAAAACTGATATGACTTTTACTGTACCATCATCAGATGTAGAAAAAGCCGTTACACTTCTTGAAAAGAATCGCAAAGAAATTGGATTTGATGTTCTCCAGTTTGAAAGCGATCTCGCCAAGGTATCTGTGATTGGTATTGGAATGCGTAGCCATGCAGGTGTTGCCGCTACAGCATTTAAGGCTTTGGCTGAAAAGGGTATTAACATTCAAGCAATTACGACCTCAGAAATTAAAATTTCTATTTTGATTGATAGTGCTTACACTGAACTTGCGGTTAGAACATTACATGCTGTTTATGCACTTGATAAGGGATAAGTATTTTTTAGTTTCAACAGAGTTTCAATAACGTAAAGCTTTAATATATATTAATAATTTTTGTTAAGGATATTTATATTTTAACTTAAATGGAATATTTAATACAGCAGGACTCTCTCATTTTAAACTTGTTCATGATGAATTTAAAATGGTCACTTATACATTACAAGAGAAAGATGTTTGGGTAAAAAACTGTTTAAGAAGGGATATAAAATATGCCGTCTATAAACGTTTTAGAGCCTATAGAGTGAGATGGAGAAGACTTTACGATAAGCCTTAATAGAACTAAGGAACAATGCACTGCGTTTATTCAAAAGATGCATGTTACATGAGGGACAGCCCCGTCAATACAGATTTAATATTATAAATCTTAGAGAAATTAGAGCTCATTAGATTAGTGACGGAATTACCAAAATAGAATTGATGATGTATTTTCTAGAGATGTTTAGTTTGTCATCAAATGATTGTTTATGACTTTACGTATATCTTGAAAATTTAATTTTTTCCGTATTACGAGGCAATAAAAAAATATATCTCTATAGATAATATTTATGTTGCACTATAAGTTATAAAATTACTATATCTTATGCGTTTATAGCTTCTTCAGAAGTACTTTTCATAAAATCATGTAAATATAGATCAAAATTAATGATAATGTTACAGTGTGTTGCTTTTATGATTTTATTACTTAAATTTTTTTCATGTCTATTTCTCTTTTTTGAATTATGATTAAGATTTTCAAAGTTTTTGATATCTCCATATGTTCTTTAGGTTAACTTTCTTCCCTTAACTACTCTATTATAAGTATTTTCTGTATCATACTGCCAATCACACATGAAATACATTCTTTCGTTTTTTCAGTATATCGTGCTAGTTTCTTATCATGTTTACATATTTTGCAAATGGTGGTCTTTGTAAGCAAAACTCTTCTTGTGAGAAATATAGCCATATTATTTTACCCTTCTTGTATTTTATGTGGCGTTGTACAATTTGAAAGTCTCGGAAATATTGCTTTTTAAATTATCTATGAAGAGTATTTTATGATATCAAGAAATATAGAGCGTGCTCTTTAAACAAAAAGAAAATAAATATCAAATAAGAGCGGAAAAAGGGGAGAACAACGATATATATGCTCTATTTTTCCACCAATCATATGTTTTAGAATAGTCTAAATGACTAGGATTTTCTTTTTTCCCGCGAGTTAATTACGTAAACTAGAGTGCTCCCTGTGGAAGCATGCTTCAAGTTTAATTCTTTCATGGAGTGAGACAAGCGATGTGTCGATGATAAAAAACGGGAATATTTTTCCACTCCATTGTCAATCTAGTAGTGATGTTATGACGTTGTTATTCCAAATAAATCTTTTGTTTTTTGTTACCTGTATCAATATCTAATGTCAGTGCAGATGCATATTTGATGGTATATTGAGACGGATAAGGGGCCTACGAGCAACTCCTGTTTTTGTATGCCAGATAGGAATAAGGATGTTGCGTATACCTGGTGGGGTAATTTCTGAAATGGAGATAAAACCTAATTGGGTGAGATGAAGCCATAAAAGTGAAAACCAACTTCCATTTTACAACTTCCTTTTAATTCTGCTTTACAATTTTCAAAGGTATTGACAGCAATATCTTTTAAATAATGGATATTACACATTGGTTCACGTTTTTGTTTATTTGCGTTATTTAAATCTATATGCCTTTCACGTAAAACAAAACGCTATTATAGTGCCAATTTACGCGCTTGTTTTGAAGAAATATCTCTCTCCCCAAGGGCGCCCCCCCCACATTATGGCGCCTGTGGATGGCTAACGTAAAGTTTATTGGGGACCACCATCTCCTTTACTTAGATCAAAGGTGTCAGCTGGTCGTCATCATTTAATTTTTAGTTTTCCTGTTGAACAGCGCTTATATGGATATGATGAAGCATTCTTATTTCTTTCTTCAAATAATCCATACTTCTCCTCGGCTTGTGACGTGTAAGAGAATAGTCTTGATTGATTCATCATGTACAGATTTGAAATGAGGAAATCATACGATATCTAGACTCCATTCAAGATTTATAATGATAAATCAAATATTTTTTATCCAAAAATAATGTGCTTTTAAGAAGATAAAAATTAAAGTTATTTAGAATACCGCAATAAAATCAGTAACGAGGAGGGTAGTTTATTGGAAAAAAATAAACCATGGAATTACTTAACTGATTATTGAATTTTGCTTATTCTTATCTGTTTCGTATGATTAAACATAAGATATTGATTTATAATAATTAATTTTTTCTTTATAGTGAATAATAGTCCCGACGAAAGGCAGCTTTTCTGAAACCACGAAGCCTTTCATATTGAAACAATTAAAATCATTTTTGTGCACACCATGAGTGGAGCCGGTGCATGAGTAAAAGAATATTGAAGAAAGGAATAAAAATATCTCTTATAAGTCTTCTTAAGAGTCAAAGGTGTTGTAACATTAGAGGCTCGTAAATAGTATGATGATGTTAGTTTTCTCCTTCATAAGTGTAAAGATGAGGCGAGACAACAGCTTTTACATTAAATATCGTCCGAACCCAACAAATGAGCGAAATCGCTTTTTAAAAGTTCTGCATAAAAATGTATTTTTAGTTAGTTTGTTAGGAACTATGAGAAATTCCTTTATTGCGCTTAATATAAATAAATCCATATCCCAGACCGATAAGGGCAGATAAACCTGAGCCACAAAGGACCCCAATTTTTGCCGCATCAAGCAGAATAATATCTTTAAAAGCGAGCATTGAAACAAAAATAGACATTGTAAAGCCAATTCCTGCTAAAAAACCAATGAGTAAAACGCCTGTCCAGGTCATATGAGGGGGGAGGCGGCATAGCCCTGATTTTACAGCTATATAACTGGCAGTGATAATACCAAGAGGCTTACCGATGAAAAGACCAATGACAACACCCAAAACAATCAAGAATGATTTGTCAGAAGAAAGATCAAAGTTTGCAAAACTTACTCCTGCATTTGCGAAGGCAAAAACTGGCATGATACCGTATGCAACCCATGGATGCAATGCTTTTTGAACACGTGTTACTGGGGCGATCATGGCCCGTTGTCCTTTGCGCATCTTTTTCAATGCTGTTGAAATATGATGCAGATCTGTTTTTGTATTTTTTTCTTGAAGAATTTGCATAGCGTTACTGAGCATGGTGAGTGGCGCTACAAGAGTACGGGTAGGAAGAACGGGAGTCATCATCCCTAAGATTACGCCAGCAAGCGATGGGTGAACGCCTGTTACCATTAAACCCCACCAAATGATTGCACCAGGTAAAATGTAAAGCCATGCTGATGCAAGCCCGATCCACTGAAAAAATAGTACCAAAGCAATACCCGCTCCTGCAATCATTAAACCGCTAGGATCAATGTTTGTTGAGTAGAAAAAAGCAATAATAAGAACAGCGATAATATCGTCAATAATTGCTAATGATAGAAGAATAATATGAAGATTAGAGGGAATTTTTTTCCCTAGAAGAGCAAGAATACCTAGAGCAAAAGCAATATCTGTTGCTGTTGGCACAGCCCAACCGCGGATATGTCCCTCGTTAAAATTGAAGATAAAGTAAATAATTGCAGGAACACAAACGCCCCCTATTGCAGCAACAATTGGTAAGATTGCTTGTTTAAAATCGGCAAGAGCCCCTTCATGAATTTCGCGTCGAATTTCCATTCCTGCGACGAGAAAGAAAATAGTCATAAGGGCATCATTAACCCAGAAATGTAAATCCCATGAAAGAGTGAAATGACCCAAATTAAAGCCAAGAGGTGTATGCCAAAAAGATTCATAGAAAGCAGCATATTTAGAATTGGCAAAAATAAGTGCAGCAGCAGCAGCTAATAAAAGAACAACACCACTAAGAGCTTCAATATGGAGAAAACGCTCGATAGCAGAAAGCGCTTGATTAGTGACACGAGAAGCGCGATTAGGCAGGCGATTTGAAGATAAATCAGACATGAACAACTCCAAGCATCGTCAATTTTAGATTCTATACTCTCTGTATAAATGACTTTGTATGATACCTTCTGTATCATACAAAAGAAAAAAGAGGAATAAAGTTCTTAATTTATAGACAAGATCATCATGTTTAAAGCACAAAATGTTTAACGCGACGCTTCATTTTTAATAGTGAGATGTACTTTGCTTAAAGCCTTAGATAGATCATTTTGTAGAGCAGATTCGAGATCAACTATTGCGAGACCTTTATTATCTTTTGCTTTAATTTTAACGATCAATGTTTGTGGATTTTTAGCAAATTCTCCTAAGGATTTTGAAATTTTTTCTGCTTCGTCATGATTTTTTAGCAGAATTTTTGGGGTCTGCGTCATCATTAGATAGAAATCGTCATAAAGTTCCTTTTTTAGATCATGTTGGCTGTCATTAAGATTTTGCGCAAGATAAGAAAAAAGCTTATCAATGAAACCTGCATCCGTATATTGTATATCAATTTCATTGATGCCAAGGTCTTGAGACGCAGCAATCATTATATTTTTCTGACCAGAAAAAAGCTTTTCATCAACATCAATAACCTTAGCCGAGATGTTCCCAGATCCAACGTTTTTCATATTGAAAGACATTGTATCAAGAAAGAGCATACGTTTTTTTTCATCGTAAGAAATATCAATTTTTCCTGAAACATTAAAGCGCTCAAAGTTCAGATTTTTGAAGAACTCTAAGTCTTTTTCATTCATTTTTTTAGGTAAAACGGAAAGGTTATTGAGAGAAAGAAAAAGCTTTTTAGGGATAGGTTGTTTCCACAAACTTGGTTTGAATTGGAATGATTCGAGCGTTGCTTTCAACTGCGGTATATCAACGGTGATATTATCAACTTTGGCATCCGCTGAGGTAATGGCGAGCAGTATGTTTAGAAGAAGACCATTTTGTGCTACTTTTTCAGCGATTTTATTATTCTCTTTTCTTGCATTAAGATAAGCTTTGATTAATTTTTCAGGAGTTTGCTCAAGCGGTTTCATCTTTAAACCAGATGTTTTAAACTGCCCAAGGAAGAAAGAGCTGTTTTTTTCTGCTTCTTCAAAAATATCGACACTTATATTATTCAAAGAAATGGGGCCAGTAACGGTTTTACCTTGATTGAGAGCATTGTTTTTTCCAAAAATGATAGAGTAGGCATAGTTGATGTCGATATCATGGGCTTTTATTGTATTACTTTTAGCCATAAGTTGCATCTGTTTGGCACCATTTGCTACGATCGTTTTAAGATCCATATTTTTGATACTAACTGAATGGATATGGTTATTTCTAAAATCAGAAAGCTGGAAATTCTTGATTTCAACCGTTTCTGTTCGGTTATTTTTATTTTCTATAGAAAGTTGTATATTGGGAGCAATAATTGAGGAAAGCTCAATACGCATCATTGATTGTAAAAGACGTGATGTTATCGTTCTATCTTTTTCTTTTAAGGATACATTCCGAAGGGAAATTTGGGGAATTTGCACATGAATATTATTATACTTTAAATCAACATTATAAAATGTAAAAGTTCCGGGAATAAAGGAAAGAGGAGGACGGGCAGAAATGGCACCAATTTTAAGTGATGTACCAGCTGGAACAGGTATTGTCACATTCTTCAAATTGATTTTACCTAGAATGCTTACTTCAGATGTTTCGGCTTTTATGGAATGACGGGCTATTTCTTTTCTTACAAAACTGTCAAGATAGGGTTTTGCAATATAAAATCCACCAACAATTATAATTGCCAAGATAGCAACAAATCCAATAATGCAAGTGAGCCAATATCTGAGGTTACTTTGATACCCACTATTAAGATTGACCATTCTTTCTTCTTTCATTTTTATCACTCTTTGAATTGAGAGTGAAGATAAATTCTTTTAAGCAACGACAAAGGTTTAAATATAGCGTGTACCAGTTTCAACAATTATCTACTCTCTATATTAGAGTTATTCTCATCTTTTTTGCAATATAGCTTTATCAACTTTTATCAATTTTCTTTGGGTTCAGCACTTTATAGAAAAGCACGCATAATAAGGAGAGGCAAGTTTATGCGCATCATAATTTTTTATCACTTTAAAATTATCCTAAAATATTTCGATGTCTGCTTTTATCTTGCTGCTGTTTATAGGAATATTTAAAACATAAAAAATATGTTCTTGTTCATTATAATTTAATGGGGAGAGGTAAGTGTTATGACAGAAAATCAAATAATGGCTTTTTCGATCATTGGTCTCATGATGGTTGTTTTTATTTGGGATCGATTTCGTTATGATCTTGTTGCTATTTGTACTTTATTAATAGCTTGTGCCCTTGGTCTTGTCAGTCCGAAGGAAGCTTTTAGCGGTTTTAGTAATGATATCGTTATTATCGTGGGGAGTGTGTTTGTTGTCAGTACGGCTGTATCTCGCTCTGGTATAATGGAATTTATTATTCAACGGATATGGCCAGACGTGAAATCGGTGCGTCTTCAATTAGCGTTTTTGGTTCTTTCTGTTGTCGTATTATCAATGTTTGTTAAAAACATTGGTGCTTTGGCGATTATGCTTCCGATAGCTTTTCAGTTTGCACGTCGTTCTCAGGTTTCTCCTTCTGTCTTTTTGATGCCCATGGCCTTTGGTTCTTTGTTGGGGGGGCTTATGACACAGATAGGAACATCTCCCAATGTTGTTATTTCAGCGATGCAAGAACGTTTAGCAGGAACACCTTTTACTATGTTTGATTTTACACCAGTTGGTGCGGTTGTTGCGACGGCTGGTGTTGTATATTTGGTTCTTTTTTATTGGCTTTTGCCTGTGCGTGTGCGTTCAGGTGTATCATTTGATGATGCCATTGATATTCGTAATTATGTTGCAGAAGTACATATTCCAATAAATTCACCGATTGTGGGAAAAAATATTGTTGATTTGGTTAAGCCATCAAGTGGTGATGTTATGGTGATTCAAATCATCAGAAACAAAGTATCTATTTCACCATTACCAGATTTTGTTTTGTCTGAAAATGATATTATTTTGCTGGAAGGATCACATACAGGGTTAGATAGCGTGATGAATTCTGCTCGTTTAGAGTTTTCTAAGGGGCGAACTATTGTTGCAGGTGATAAGGACAGTGATATTGATATTATTGAAGCAGTCATTACCCATAATTCACCTCTTATCGGTATTAGTGCGAAAGAGTTTTCCTTATTTGATCGCTATAATGTAAATTTGCTTGCGTTAAGTCGTCAACATGAAAGGGTGCGGGGAAGACTTGATGATATTATTTTCCATCTTGGAGATGTGATTGTTTTGCAAGGACAGGATGCAGTTATTCCAAATTTATTAAGAGAATTGAAATGCTTGCCCCTAGCAAAACGAAATATTGTGTTTGGAAATTTACGACATGGTTTCATCTCTTTAGCTGTTTTATTTATAGCAATTATTTTTACAGCTTTTCATATTGTTCCAGTTGCTTTTTCTTTCTTTTCTGCTGCTGCTGCAATGGTGATCTTTCGTGTTTTGCCCGCGCGTGATCTGTATCAGGCATTAGATGGCTCAATATTAGTGCTATTAGCGGCTCTTATTCCAGTGAGTGAAGCGTTAGAGAAAACAGGATGTACGGATCTCATTGGTCAATGGCTGAGCCAATTGGCAATATTTTTCCCGCCATCCGGTGCTTTAGCGCTTATGTTGGTGACAGCTATGTTGGTTACGCCATTTTTGAATAATGCAGCAACAGTGATGATGGTAGCACCAATTGCGTCAAGTTTTGCTCATTCCCTTCATTATAAGCCTGAAGCTTTTTTGATGGCTGTTGCAATTGGTGCGGGCTGTGAGTTTCTTACACCTATTGGACATCAAAGTAATATGCTCGTGATGGCGCCAGGAGGATATCGTTTTAGTGATTATCCACGTTTAGGTGCTCCATTGGCGGTGTTGATCGTTATTATTGCTGTTCCAATGCTTATGTGGGTTTGGCCTTTACAATAGGATATTTTTAGAAACTTTAAGAATCAATTATAAAAGGTTGTTAATCGTATGAAGATAAGTTGAAGGGATATACTTTATATAAAGAGCTTTAACTGAAGATTTGGAATTATACCACACTGTAATCATGGCGCTTCGGTATTTTTGATACAGATAAAAATTTATCTATTTGGTTTTAGTAGATATTCATGGAAATTTACTGTTTATTCAAGTTTTTTCAAGAATTGGTTTTTCTATTATAATTGTATAATCCAATACAACCAACGATTGCGGTTGAAGACTTTAAAAGATTATTCCTCTATATAATGGAGAGAAAGTTCGCTTGAGATGATAGGCAATCATGATAAATATTAAGGCAGTGAATTTTTCATAATATGTAAAAGCTGTAATGTGAACAAACAGGGTGCTTACATCATTTTCGATTAAGACTGTTGCAAAAATCTGATTGAATTGGCTACATGTTGATTTAAAATAAATAAACGAGCAATTTAAAGATTTTTAGTTAATTAGGGCTACCATCTTTATCCATTTATGCGTAAAAGCACAGGTGAAGTAACTTTTTTCAAGGTATGATATATGTCGTATGATAGTTTTATTGCTGAAGTGAATGCAGAATTTCGTCAGGAAAAGGCGCTTGCTTTTTGGAGACGGTATGGTTTTTCAATTATTGGAGCGGCTGTTCTTTTTATATTCATGATAGTTGCTTATCAAGTTTATCATCATACACAAATAAAGAAAGCTGGTTATATTGGTGATGCATTTGTAAAGAGTCTTGATCTTGCGGATACACGTGATTTTGATAAAGCGATAAAGCAATTAGAAACTGTTAAAACCTCTCATTTTGGGGGGTATCCTTTTCTTGCTCGTTTACGTGAGGCTTCTTTACTCATGGAGAAAGGTGATATTATTAAGTCAGTGGAGATCTTTGATTCTGTTGCAGCGGATGAGAAAGCACCGCAGATTTTGCAGAAAGTTGCAAAAATTCGGGCGGCTTATATTCTGGTTGATACAGGGACATTAGCTGATGTTGAAAAGCGCATCAAAGATATGGCAAGTGATACCGATCCTATGCGTATGTCTGCAAGAGAAGCTTTAGGCTTAGCTGCTTATAAGGCGGATAAAATGGATGAGGCGGTTTATTATTTTAAGAAAATTTCTGAAGAAGGTTCTTTGGGTTTAAAAATAACAGATCGGGCTCGAATGATGCTTGAGCTTATACAAGCTGAGGGCAAGGCAAATAAGGAATAAATCGATGAGCCTTACCATTGCTATCGTTGGTCGTCCCAATGTTGGGAAGTCAACACTATTTAATCGTTTGGTTGGGCAAAAATTGGCTTTGGTTGATGATAAGCCTGGTGTAACACGTGATCGGCGTATTCATGCGGCAAAACTTCAAGATCTACGTTTTGATGTGATTGATACGGCTGGGCTGGAAGAAGCAGGTGATCATACACTTGAGGGGCGTATGCGTTCTCATACAAAAGTTGCAATTGATGAAGCGGATCTTATTTTATTTGTATTTGATGCAAAGAGCGGAATAACACCAAGTGATTTAAATTTTTCTTCATTGGTTCGCAAATCAGGAAAGCCAATTGTGCTTGTTGCCAATAAGTCTGAGTCAAGAGCGGCAACAGGAGGAGAGTATGAGGCGTGGTCATTAGGTTTGGGGGAGCCATGCCCAATATCGGCTGAACATGGTTTGGGACTTAGTGATCTGCGTGATGCAATTATAGATGCTGTTGGGTCAGAGCATGTTTTTGGCAACAACAAAGAAGAAGATAGAATGATACAACCTGCATCTGTTGGTGATGATGTAAAGGATTTGGAAGAAGAAGAGCTTATTTACGATGAAAGTAAGCCCATTAGGATTGCAATTGCGGGGCGTCCCAATACAGGAAAATCCACTCTTATCAATAGTATGTTGAAACAAGAGCGATTGTTAACAGGACCAGAAGCAGGACTCACGCGTGATTCTATTTCTGTAGATTGGGAATGGCGTGGTCGTCATATTAAACTTTTTGATACTGCAGGTTTACGTCGAAAGTCGAGAATTCAAGAAAAATTAGAAAAACTATCTGTTGCAGATACTTTGCGTGCTATTCGTTTTGCAGAAGTGGTGGTCATTGTTTTTGATGCAACGATACCTTTTGAAAAGCAGGATTTACAAATTGCTGATCTTGTGATTCGTGAAGGGCGTGTTCCAGTTATTGCTTTCAATAAGTGGGACCTTATTGAAAACAGTCAGACCACATTGATTGATTTGCATGAAAAATGTGCGCGATTTCTTCCTCAAGTTCGTGGTTTGAGAGCTGTTCCTTTATCAGGACAATATGGTCAAGGGATTGATAAACTGATAGAAAATGTCATGATGATGCACCGTGTATGGAATCGTCGCATTTCGACGGCTAAATTGAACCAATGGCTTGGAACTGTTGTGGCACATCATCCACCTCCTGCGGTTTCTGGACGTCGACTTAAGGTTAAATACATCACACAGGTTAAGACACGTCCTCCTGGATTTATGATTTCCTGCTCGCGCCCCAAAAGTATGCCTCAGTCGTATTTGCGTTATCTTGTCAATGGGTTACGTGAAACATTTGATATGTCTGGTATACCCGTTCGCATATCATTACGAGCCTCTGATAATCCTTTTGCGACACGTTCCAAGAAGAAATGATAACTCTTTAATTTTTTAAGTGAATGAAATCTATACTTAAGAATCTTAAAAATAAGTTTTTTAAATGATCGTTCTTTTCATAAAAGAAAAAGTTTTATTTGCTAAAGTTTTAATTTTATTGATAATCATTTATCATGAGCGCTATTGAATAGAGTTCTCTCATCTTGATAAAGATCATTTATTTGCATGTCATGAGAAGAGTTTAATAGGGAGTATTTAAGAAAGAGTACATAATCCTCTTAATGGGTCATTAAAGTGCAAGAATAGATGCAATATGAGGGTAGGGGAATGTAATTATGATGCTTGTTTGAAAAGCAGCATTAGATTATCGTTTCATAAAAATAAAGCTTATGAATAAGCGCTTTTGCTTACGATAGTTTGTCTGAATAAAAAGCAAAAATATTTGCTGAATCTACGGATATTCAATTGTAAAGAGCGAAATTCATAAAAGTGGATTAAAATTGTATAAAGTAGTATGGTAATCGTATTTAAATTTTATTGTGTTCTATTGGCTTAATCTATTTGAAATTTTGGATTTATTAATATCTTGTATTTAAAGGACCTTCTCTTAATACCCTCAAGCTCATTTCGTGATGAGGCCTGTAATGGCGTATATAAAATACTTTGCGAATAGGATCATATAGAAACCATTGATTATTTCATTTTCATAAAATAAAAAGTGCAAGTTTATTCGAATAAAAGGAGAAAACCAACGCTCTCATACTGTTTTTAGCTTTCTATGTTCTCTTTCAAAACTAGGACTGATATAACATTGGGAGTCGGAAAATAAGATGGTATTGGTTTACACCTTTTGTTAAGTGTAAAAATGGTTGTTCTATGAGTTTTATATTATTCACGTGAACTTTTCGTTATACATTCACGGGTGCTGTCGTGAAATCGGTTTAGGTGCTTGGAATATCTTTTTAAGAAAGCATGTAAATTGAGAAATACGTTATTTCTGCAATAAAATTTATACGATAACTTGTGATAGATTTCTTTTAGTATCTTGACGAATAAATTCGGGAACAATATGATGCACACGGTTTTATGAAATGTATTCTTACGTTGCTTTTTAATTAAGGAGCCAATGATGGCGATGGGCGAGAAACCCGTTATGAGCCGTAAGGAGGCTGAAGAGGAAAAGCAAGGAGAGTGTCTTCATTCAGAGGATTTGGAATGTCGTAGTAGGAACTTAAGCGTAGCTTTAGTGCGCAAGCAAGCATTAAAGAAGCGGGAGCATAGGAATAAGCGGGAAAAATCACAAGGAAGGATGGCAGGTGCAATTAAGCTTTCCAGTGAGTTTCTGGCAAGTATTATAGTTGGTATTGTTTTGGGGTTGGGGTTTGATAAGTTAGCAGGTTCATGGCCTTGGGGATTGGTATTTTTTCTCTTCTTTGGATTTGCTGCTGGTGTATTGAGTATTCTTCGGTCTGTGGGGTATGTTTCCTCCAGTCAATTAGGAAAAAAAGGCGTATTGCGCCAAGATAAACAAAATAAAGGGGCCAATGAGAGGTCCGATAAATGAGGTTGAAGTGACAGCGCACGCTCCAGATCCTATTCATCAGTTTGAGGTTTTAAGGCTGATTAAGATTTCCATAGGAAATATGGATTTATCGTTTACAAATGTATCATTGTTTACAGTTCTCACGGTTGTTGTAACTTCTATTTTTCTCTTTATTTCATCATCGAGTCGTGGATTGGTTCCAACGCGGATGCAGTCTCTTTCGGAAATGGCATATGAATTTGTAGCATCGACTCTGCGGGAATCATCTGGTGTGCAGGGAATGCAGTTTTTTCCTTTAGTTTTTTCTCTGTTTACTTTTATTTTGGTTGCTAACTTTATTGGTCTCTTTCCTTATTTTTATACGGTTACGTCTCAAATCATGATCACGTTTTCGTTAGCAATGGTGGTAATTTTGACGGTGATTGGTTATGGCTTTTATAAGCATGGGGTCAGTTTTTTGAAACTGTTCGTTCCCAGTGGAGTTCCTGTTGTGGTTTTACCTCTGGTGACAATGATTGAGGTTATTTCTTTTCTCTCCCGTCCAATTAGTCTTTCTCTTCGTCTTTTTGCGAATATGCTTGCTGGTCATATTACGCTTAAAGTGTTTTCTGGGTTTGTTGTTTCAATGATTGGGGTAGGAATTGTAGGTGTGGGTGGTTCGATTTTACCGCTTATTATGACTGTAGCAATTACTGCTCTTGAGTTTTTGGTCGCATTTCTTCAGGCTTACGTCTTTACGGTTTTAACTTGTATGTATCTTAATGATGCAATTCATCCAGGACATTAATAGAACTGGCGGTTTTCCGTCGAATAATGCAATTTCGCTTTAAAGGAGAATAACATGGAAATGGTGCTTGCAGCAAAATATATTGGCGCTGGTCTTGCTTGCTTTGGTATGGCTGGAACAGCTTTAGGACTTGGTAATATTTTTGGTAGCTATCTTTCTGGTGCATTACGAAATCCATCAGCAGCAGATAGTCAGTTTGGACGTCTCGTCTTTGGTTTTGCTGTAACAGAAGCTTTGGGAATTTTTTCATTGCTCATTGCTTTATTACTTCTTTTTGGGGTTTAATCATTATCAAAAGGGTATGTCTGTTCTTGCATGAGGAAAGATTTACCCTTTTAGGCTCTTAACTAGAGAGATGCCAGAGAGATGTTTATCAGTTATCATCGGTTATAGAGGGCTTTAATAAGCTATTTAAAGGATGAAAGAAGATGTTTGTTTCAAGCGCTTATGCACAGAACACTGAAACGTCGATAGAACATATTAAAAAGGTAGCAGAGCATGCAAATCGTGTGTTTCCGCCTTTTGATTTTGTGCATTTTGGTTCGCATTTTTTCTGGTTGGCAATTTCTTTCGGACTGTTTTATCTTTTTATCTCCCGTGTAATTGTACCACGTATTGGCGGTGTTATTGAAACACGGCGAGATCGAATCGCATCTGATTTAGATCAGGCAATGCGCATGAAGCAAGAAGCAGACATTGTTGTTGAAACTTATGAGCGGAAATTAGCAGAAGCGCGTTTGAACGCGCAGGCTATAGCGCAGGTAGCTAGTAAAGAATTAAAAGAAAAGGCAGAACTTGAACGGAAAGAAATTGAAGAGAGTCTAGAGAAAAAACTCGCAGATTCTGAAAAACAGATAGCAAAAATTCGGGATAAAGCGATGCAAAATGTTGGTTCTATCGCTGAAGAAGTAGCTCTTGAAATTGTGAAAAAATTGATTGACGTTGATATCAGCAAAGAGGCTGTTCGTTCAGTTGTTAAAACTGCGGATTATTGAGGAAGACAAAGATGACTGATACTTTTTGGGCATTTGTTGGGTTGGTTCTTTTTTTGGCTCTTTTAGTCTATTTCCAAATTCCACAGAGGGTTATACACCATCTTGATGCGCGCGCGAAACGTATCAAAGATGAACTGGATGAGGCTCTGCGTCTTCGTGAAGAGGCACAGGAAATATTGGCTGAATATCAACGCAAACATGCAGAAGCAGAAAAAGATGCGCAAGAAATTATTGCAGCAGCAAAGCATGAAGTTGAATCCGTTATTGCTGAGGCCCGTGCAAAAGCAGAAGAATATGTAAAAAACCGCAATAAATTGGCAGAACAAAAAATTGCCCAAGCAGAAGCGGATGCAATACGCATGGTTTCTTCATCGGCGATTGATTTGGCAATTTCTACAGCAGGTACCCTTATTGCAAGGGAAATAGATTCTAACAAGGCAGATGAACTTATCAAAGAGTCTCTTGAGAAAGAATCATTTATCAAAATGAAAACATATCTTAATTAATGATATTTGAGAGATAAAGAACAGTCTCTTTGGTTGCATAATTTTCTCAATATTAATTAATAAAAGTCATAAAAAAGAAAAAATTATCTTCATTGTTTTTATCAGTTAATAGGGTATTTTGATTTTAAATGACAAGTTTTGAGAAGTCTGCAACCGATTGTGTAACAATGTGAGTGCGTTTGAGAAGAGCAAGACGGTTAGCACGAACATCAGTTTTTTTATCATTCACCAATACTTTTTCAAAAAATATATCAATCAATTTTCCAAGTGGCGCTAGCACACTGAGTGCAAATGATAAATTTGTTGCATTGATGGGAGCAAGAACCTTTCTTTCTACTTCACAGATTGCATGATAGAGCTGCTTTTCTTCTTTCTCGACAAAGAGCTCAGGATTAATTTCATTCGCTATTGTTGTGCTTTTTTGAAATTCATTTTCAAGAATATTGGCAGTACGTTTTACAGAGGCTACAAAGTTCATTCCATCGTGGGTATTGATGAAAGCGATAAGCGATTCGACACGACGTGCAACCAATAAAAAATCATCAGAATCTTTATTTAAAACGGCTTCAAGGGCATCGTAACGAGCGCCTTCCTCTTTTAGATAGATTTTCAAACGGTCATGAAAAAAGAATAACAGATCTGATAAAATATATTCTGTTTTTTCTGGAAGCAGATTCTGCAATTGTGAATTTTCTCTTTGAGAGATTTCATATTTATTTTTTTGTTGTAAGAAAAGATTCGTTGCTAACTGGAACAGCGGCATAAGATTGATTTTCCAATCTCGCGAAAGTACAAGCCTAATAATTCCCAATGCTGCTCGTCTTAACGCATAGGGATCTTTTGAGCCCGTTGGTTTTTCATTAATGAGCCAAAAGCCAACGAGCATGTCAATTTTGTCGGCGAGCATAACGGTTATAGCTAGTGGTTCTTGTGGAAGACGATCTGTTGGTCCTTGAGGTTTATAATGGTCTTCGATTGCTACAGCTACGCGAGGATCTTCCCCTTGAAGAAGGGCGTATTTTTGCCCCATAACACCTTGTAGTTCAGGAAATTCTCCGACAATTTCTGTTTGCAAATCAGCTTTTGCAAGGATGGCTGCACGTTTTGCTAAAAGAGGATCTGTTTGTATCAAAGGGGCAATTTCTTGTGCGAGTGTAGCAATGCGTTCTACTCTTTTACCTTGTGTACCTAATTTAGCATGAAAGGTTACATTCAAATGATCAAGTCGCGCCATTCTTTGATCGAGAGGTTTTTTTATATCAAGCTCAAATTTTTTTATAGAAGATTCCAATTGTTGAAGATCAGGCAAATCATGCTGATCGGTTTGCCAAAAATGAAGTGCATCAGAAAGACGGGCACGGACAACCTTACTATTTCCTTTCGAAATTTCTTTGCCTTCATCATTTGCAAGAATATTAGAAACGAGAATAAAATGATGAGAAAGTTTTACTTTTTCTCCTTGTTTGCGGGTGACAAAACATTTTTGATTGGCTCGAATGGTCAAGCGAATAATTTCTGGAGGAATATCAAGGAATGATTTGTCAAAATCACCCATCAGGATAACAGGCCATTCAACAAGACCAGCAACTTCTTCTAGGAGGGGATTATCTTGAACCAGTTCTAAACCGTTTGCAAAGCAGAGATTTTGGGCATCAGCTAAAATAATATTCTTTCGTCTTTCGGCATCCAGAATGACTTTATGGGTTTCAAGTTGAGTAACATAGTCATCAAAGCGGCGCACTTGAAATGGCTCTCCATCACTTAAGAAACGATGACCATAAGTTAAATTATTGCTTTTAAGAGAACCAATTGTAAACGGAATAACATGTGTTTCACCAATTTCTGGTCCGAAGATGCAAAGAATGTTTTGTAAAGGTCTAATCCACTTCAAAGTACCACTTTGTGCTGAATCTTTTCCCCAACGCATAGATTTCGGCCACGGAAAGTTGCGGATAATATCCGGTAAAATATCGGCAATAATTTCTTCTGCAGCTCGACCTTTTTTAACAATTTTAGCAATATAAAAATGCCCTTTTTTATCATCATGTCCAATATGCGCTTCAGAAACATCATTTAATCCTGTTGCACGTAGAAAACCATCAATTACATGCTGTGGTGATTTTATACTGGGACCTTTGCGTTCTTCATGGACATCTTTGGAGCGTGTGGAAAGTCCGCGTATGTCCAATGTTAGCCGACGAGGTGTCCAATATTCACGAGCAGCTTCATAGATCAATCCAGCATTCACAAGTTGATCTGTAACAGATTTCTTAAGATCAGCAGCAGCTTTTCGTTGCATACGTGCGGGGATTTCTTCACTGAAAAGTTCAAGAAGAAGATCAGACATTAGGCTTCTCCAGTATATATTTGTCCAGCTTCTGTGAGTAAAAAGGCTTCCCCACAACGGCGCGCGAGATTACGAACGCGAAGAATGTAATTTTGTCGTTCGGTTACAGAAATAACGCCACGTGCTTGCAAAAGATTAAAGATATGGCTCGCTTTAATACATTGATCATAGGCAGGAAAAACACAGCGATGGAATACATTTTCTTTATTTGGTTTTCCAGCATCAAGAAGTGCGCTGCATTCGCGTTCTGCATCGATAAAGTGCTGATGGAGCAGTTTTGTATCAGCAAATTCGAAGTTATAATATGAGTATTCCTGTTCTGCCTGTAAAAAAATATCTCTATAACTTATTTTGTTTTCTCCCTCCAAACCATTAAAGTTAAGGTCATAGACGTTATCAACCCCTTGGATATACATCGCTAGACGCTCAAGACCGTATGTGAGTTCCCCTGAAACTGGAGCGCATTCAATGCCGCACACTTGTTGAAAATAAGTAAATTGAGAGACTTCCATTCCATCGCACCAACATTCCCATCCAAGCCCCCAAGCACCAAGAGTGGGACTTTCCCAATCATCTTCAACAAAGCGAATATCATGCAGTTTTGTATCAAGCCCGATAGCTTGTAGCGACTTTATATAAAGTTCTTGTAGATTGAGCGGAGAGGGTTTGAGAAGCACTTGGAATTGATAATAGTGTTGTAAACGATTTGGATTCTTACCATATCGGCCATCTGTTGGACGTCGAGAGGGTTGGACATAAGCAACTTTCCAAGGGCGTGGTCCTAGAGAGCGTAATGTTGTTGCTGGATGAAAAGTCCCAGCTCCGACTTCCATATCGTAAGGTTGCAAAATTGCACACCCATAGTGTGCCCAATAATTTTGCAAAGTTAATATTAGTCCCTGAAAAGAACGTTTGGGGTTAAGATGTTCAGGCAGTTTCACGCTTTATACTCTTTATATTGAACTAAACAAAAAACAAAGTAATTTTAGTTTCTCTATTTATTATTTCATGTGGTTTATGGTTAAGCATCGTTTATTGCAAACCAAATTTCAACTTTTCTTGAATTTGTTCAGAATTTTCTGGTTTTCCGTCAATTGCGTGGTTCCATTGAAAGATTGCTTCACGTTTACGCCCAACTTTCCAATAGGCATCCCCTAAATGATCATTTAGTGTTGGGTCCTCAGGTTGTAATCTGACAGCATTTTCTAATATTTGCACTGCTTTATTATATTCTTTTAGTTTATAATAAGCCCACCCTAAAGAATCGAGAATATGACTGTTGTGAGCTTGTAAAGCAGAGGCTTTTTGTAGCATACGGAGCGATTCTTCAAGCTTCTCACCACGTTCCACAAGGGAATAGGCTAAATAATTAAGAACCTGCGGTTGATTTGGGAAAAATTCAAGTGATTTTCGCAAGTCAAGTTCTGCTTTTGGCCATTGCTTTAAACGTTCAAAAGCAATACCACGCTGATAAAAGAGTTTCCAATCGTCCTGCTGAAAGTTTTTTATCTTTGTAATAGCGTAGTCTAGAGTTTTAATGGCCTCAAGAAATTTATTGTCCTGCATATAAAAAGCAACGAGCGTTATCAAAATATTACGATCATTGGGAAATTTTTTATTTAACAATGTGAGTAATTTTATTGCTTCTTTGTAATTGTTGTTATTGGCAAGAAGGAATGCAAGATGAAGTTGTCCATCTTTATAATAAGGAGATTTAGGGGATAAAGCGCGATAAAGTTTAATTGCTTGATGTGGATCGTTCAATTTAGCAGAAATGTGTGCGAGCTGAAACAGTGTT
Organism: Bartonella sp. AP9QHHD; assembly: GCF_042195625.1. NCBI lineage: Bacteria > Pseudomonadati > Pseudomonadota > Alphaproteobacteria > Hyphomicrobiales > Bartonellaceae > Bartonella > Bartonella sp. AP9QHHD. The sequence continues at coordinate 46,427 of NZ_JBHIOP010000036.1, forward strand.
GCGTCATTTTGAGGGTATAAGGCGAAAGATAATTGCTTAAAAATACGTGCAATTCGCCCTGAGTTTTTGTAGTTGAGGGCTGTTCCAAAATTATATAATACCTCGGCTGCTCCTTGTTGAGGTGTTTTAATAACTCTCTCTAAGAAAGAATTTTTTTCAATTTTTTCTTGAAAATTTTTAAGGACTTCTCGACCTGACAACATTTGTTCGCCATGCTGGATTGTTTGAAGAGCTTGGTTGCGCATATTATGGCGCAATTGGAATGAGGCATAGGCTATGATAATACGCTCATAAGTATTAGGAGCGATAAGAGTTCCCTGTTTGTTACTCAGTGCTTTAATGAAATATTTTTTTGCATCCTTTGGCCGTTCTGCAAGGTCGCTCATAAGTGCTAGATGATAAGATATAAAAAGATCATACCAGACAGGACCTTTGAGTTTCTTAAGATCATCGATTGCCTGAGATTTTTGTCCAGATCCAAATGTAATCCAAGCGCCGATGAGTTCAGGTATTGGATTATTGGACGTAGGAAGTTCCTTTAATTTCAGAAGAGCCTTGGCATTCTTATAATCTTTTTTGATGAGACTTTCTACTGACAAAGTTAAGGAAACAAAGGGAGTTATAACATCGTTCTCTTTGAGTTTTTGGGCTTGTTGGACAGCTTCTTTAAAGTTTCCGACCGAGAGCATAGCTTCAAGGAGCTCTTTTTGTGTTTCAATGTTATCAGGTTGATAAACCAGTGCTTGTTTAAAATAATTGATAGCAAGTTCTGTTTTATTTTCATGATTTGCAACCCGTCCAGCTAAATAAGCACCTGTAAATGAGCTTGTATGAGTTGCTGCACTTATTTTACTGTAGGTGAGGGATGGCATCAGCATGATACCCACGATAAAGAGGGCAAAAAGTCGAGATACCGTTGCAGAGCACATGGAGCTAATCCTTTTCAAGATAATCAATTGATGGTGTTGTTTATAGATCATATCTCATTATTTTGTTGAGAAATACTGCGATTCTTGCAAAGAATTCAGTTTACGCGCGCAATACAAAATTCAACAGTCTCAACGAGAGCATTATAAGCAAGATTTTCATTCATGGGAACAAGAGCATCAATTGCATATTTTCCATAGATGCGTGCTTGTTCTATTGTATCTGTGATACTATCATACTTTTCCATTAAGTGTTGCGCGTGTGCGAAGGATTCATCATTATTATTGCCATCTTCAAGCGCTTTTTTCCAGAAATCTTTTTCTACCATATTCCCACGCTCATATGCGAGAATAACAGGCATTGTGATTTTTCCTTCTCTAAAATCATCCCCTATATTTTTTCCTAAGTTTTGAGCACTACCGCTATAGTCAAGTGCATCATCAATTAATTGGAAAGCTAAACCTAAGGATGTTCCATATTCACGTAATGAAGAACGCTCTTTATTTCCATAGCCAGCAATAATGGGTCCTACTTCAGCGGCTGCTGAAAAAAGTGCTGCTGTTTTTGCATCGATGATTTTGAGATATTCTGAAGGGCTGGTTTTTATATTTTTTGCGGCAGAAAGTTGCATAACTTCTCCTTCAGCAATAATTGCAGCAGCGTTGGCTAGGACAGAGAGCGCTTCTATGGAACCGACATCGACCATCATTTTAAAGGCCTGGCCCAATAGGAAATCACCAACAAGTACACTTGCTTGATTCCCCCAAATCATCCGTGCTGTAGATTTTCCACGTCGTAAATTACTTTCGTCAATCACATCATCGTGTAGCAATGTTGCTGTATGCATAAATTCAACAGCTGTTGCGAGTTTTATATGCCCGTCACTTTGATAACCGAACATATGAGCAGAAGCGAGCGTAATCATTGGGCGTAATCGCTTTCCACCTGATGAAATAAGATGGTTAGAAATTTCAGGGATCATCTCAACCTCTGATTTTGCCATAGAGAGAATAAATTGATTTACGCAATCCATATCTTTTTGAGTAAGATTGACAAGAGGTTGAAGAGAAATTTGATTATTTCTTATTTGTTTTGGTTTGATAGCTGCACTCAATGTGTTTACTCCTAGAGTATTGCAATGGACATATATAAAATTTACTTTATTCATTAGCATAAAGGGGGTTTGGTTTTGACTCAAGCTTTTGATGTCGTTTAAAAGTGTTAGCTTGGAATGTTATTGGCAAGAAATGTTCTTTAGCGAGTGTAATCTTATTGTTATAAAATAATAAAAAATTTAAAATAGCAGCTGAATGGCAAAAATGCAGTTTATAAAGGTGAGCATTAGGCTTTTAAATGGATAAAGCAGCGAATCAGAGTGGTGAAACAATTGACAGTTTTCACCGCGGGAAATTTTATTTGGTTCAACCCCATAAATATGGTCATCGTTCTGGAATGGATGCGATGTTATTAGCTAGTTTGGTTCCAAGTGATTTAAAGGGCAAGGTTGTTGATTTAGGTGCTGGTGCTGGAGCTGCAGGGTTAGCTGTTGCTTCGCGTTGTCTGAAAGTTCATGTTACCTTAGTTGAACGTTCGGCTTTTATGATATCTTATGCTCAAAAAACGCTTATGCTAAAACAAAATAAACAATTTGCTAGCCGAATTTGTTTGCTAGAAGCAGATGTTACCTTCAAAGGGAATGCCCGTATAAAAGCAGGTTTGATAGATAATAGCTTTGATTTTGCGATTATGAATCCACCTTTTAATAATCCCACTGATCGCAAGACACCTGATCAACAAAAATCTGAAGCACATGTTATGCCTGAAGCGATGTTTGATAATTGGTTGCGGAGTGCAGCAGCGATTGTCAAGCCAGGTGGATACTTAGGGCTCATTGCACGACCACAATCACTAGTAGATATTTTGCGTGCTTTAGAAGGGCGCTTTGGTGGTATTTGTATCGTTCCTGTGCATGCACGTGCAAAGACAGCAGCAATTCGTCTTTTATTTTACGCAAAACGAGGAAGCAGAGCAGCTTTATCTATTTTACCGGCATTGGTTATACATGAAGGTAATGACCATACTTTTTCACCCCGAGTTGATGCAATTAATAATGGATATATAAGCTTGTGGGAACTTTTCTAATAGTATCTTGTGTTTTTTAGTTTATTATTTAAAGTCTACACTTTGTTGTTAGGGAGGTTTGACTTTGGATGAAATTATATTTCTGGTTGTAATGTGGGGATTGATTGGCATTTTTGGATGGTATCGCGTTCTTCCTTTTTGTTGTCCTTGCCTATTTAATTGTTCTTAATTTATAAGGAGATTTTGTTTTGATGGATTTTATTAAAAGTTTTATTCCACGCCGTTTTTCTTCCGATAAACTTGAAATTCCTGTGGTGCGCCTTCAAGGAGCAATTATGGATTCATCAGCATCTATATCTCGTACCCTTTCCCTCAGTAGGTGTGCAAATCTTTTAGAGAAGGCTTTCGCACACAAAAAGTCACCGGTTGTTGCACTTATTATTAATTCTCCTGGTGGTTCACCTGTACAATCGCGTTTTATCTTCAAGCGCATTCGTGACTTGGCAGAAGAAAAAAATAAAAAGGTTCTTGTGTTTATTGAAGATATTGCAGCATCTGGTGGTTATATGATTGCTTGTGCAGGGGATGAAATTTTTGCAGATCCTTCTTCAATTGTTGGTTCCATTGGAGTGGTTTCAGCTTCCTTTGGTTTTCCGGAACTTTTGAAGAAAATTGGTATCGAACGGCGTGTATACACAGCAGGAAAGAACAAAGTTACATTAGATCCATTTCAGCCAGAAAAAAAGGCGGATATTGAGCATTTGAAATCTCTCCAACTTGAAGTGCATCAAACTTTTATCGATTTGGTTAAAGAACGGCGTGCTGAAAAATTATCAGATGATTCGAATCTCTTTACAGGAATGTTTTGGAGTGGAAAACAAAGCGTTGGGCTTGGTCTGGTTGATGGATTGAATGATGTACGTTCTGTTATTAAGGAGCGCTTTGGTAATGATGCAAAACTTCGACTTATTATGCCTCCAAAAAGTTTTTTAGGACCTAAAACGCCTTCAGGAGTGACGGCACATACGGTCTATACAGTCGTTGATAGTGCATTGATGGCAGCAGAAGAGCGAGCTCTTTGGCAGCGTTATGGTTTGTGATGGAAAGGATCATTCAAGCCAGAGAGATTTTTATCTAAAAACAGATACTAGAAGAAAAAAGGCTTGAAATGATACGAATGAGAACATGTCGTTTATTTTGTATGAGAACTCTTTATATTTATTGTTTTTTAGAAAACGATTAAGAATATTCCAAGCTGTTTATAGGGCTCGTGCTAAAAGTATGGGTAAAAGGGGGAAATTTTTAAAAGAACCCTATGTAAGTGAATATTACGTCATATGATATCAAATGTACAAACTTCGTTCCAAAGACATTCCTATTTATTTACACCTATTAAATTGAATTTAGCTCTACATGTTGTAGGGCAACGTGCTGACGGGTATCATTTAATAGAGAGTTTGGTTTATTTTAGTCTTAGCGGTGATTGTCTACACTATGCACCTTGTGAAAATAATCAGTTTGTTTTGACGGGGTCGTTTGCAAAAGGGCTTGTTTCTCATTTAGACAATTTGGTTATTCGCGCAAGGGACTTTATGCATAAGACTTTTCCGGAATGTGCTCAACCTGCTTTTTTTCGGCTTGTAAAAACATTACCTGTTGCTTCAGGCATTGGTGGTGGCTCAGGTGATGCAGCTGGGGTTATCAGCATGTTGCGTCGGCAGTGGAATCTTGATTGCTCTTACGAAGAATTAGCAAAAATGAGCTTAGTTCTTGGTGCTGATGTTCCCATGTGCCTTTGTGCATTAGAGTATCAGCAGCCGCTTTTGGTTAAAGGAATTGGTCAAGAGATGATACGACTAAAAGAAGCTTGTTCATTAGCAATGGTATTGGTTAATCATGGACAAGAGATTTCAACACAAGCTGTTTTTAAAGCGTTAGAGAAGCGTCATAATCCTTCTTTAAAAATTAATACAGACGCTTTAAAGAGTGTTGATTCATTAGTTGAAGTTTTACAAGAAACGCGTAATGATCTTTTTTCTCCTGCATTAAAAATAGCACCTCAGTTAGCTGAAGTGTTATCTATATTAGATGAATGTGGGGCTCTTTTTTCCCGTATGTCTGGAACGGGAGCAACTTGCTTTGGCATTTTTAAAAATAAACAAACGGCGCAACAAGCAGCTCTTTTTATCAAATCAATGTACCCAAATTGGTTTGTAAAACCTATCATGACTTTAGGAAATATTTGATAAATAAATATAAAAGCTTTTATTTTATCATGATTTTATTATACATAATAAAAGAGGGTAACCAAAGAAATGTGTTTTTTTATTTTTTGTGCAAGAATTCGTGGAATGTTTGAAGAGCCATTTAAAACTGTAATGCTTGCAAAAAATGATCAGGCTACAGAAATAGATGTATGTTTGTTGTATTTGTGATGTATCAAAGATGTTTAATTTGCCGCTTCAACCAAATTTTTCGTGCGAATTGGATTTGCAAAAACAGGGTTTTTTTCATATAGCAGGTGTTGATGAAGTAGGACGGGGGCCTCTCGCTGGACCTGTGGTAACAGCAGCCGTTATCTTGGATAGAGATCGTATTCCTAATGGGTTAAATGATTCAAAAAAACTTTCTTTTTTCCAACGAAATAGACTTTATCATGAAATTTTGCAAAGTGCATTAGCGGTTTCAGTCGCCAGTCTTTGTGCTCGTACAATTGATCAATCTAATATTAGAAAAGCAACGTTAGAAGCAATGCGTCGCTGTATTATAGGATTAGCCATTCCAGCCCACTATGTCCTTGTTGATGGGCGTGATATTCCTTCTGAGTTGTCCTGTCCTGCAATGGCATTGATTAAGGGCGATCAGCGTTCAGTTTCAATTGCAGCCGCATCTATTATTGCGAAAGTAACGCGTGATCGGATGATGGAATGTACAGGACAAGTTTATAAAGGGTATGGTTTAGAGAAGCATGTAGGTTATGCAACGCTAGCGCATCGTACAGCTCTTGATAAATATGGACCAGTTATAGGATTACATCGTTATAGTTTTGCACCACTAAAAGAGTGTAAAAAAGGTAATTAAAATCAGTGATTTACTACAAGAGTAAAGGGTTTTATAATTCATTGATTCTATTATGTTTTTTGAGTGTCTATCCCTAACCTTTTTGAAGCTTTTTATCACTTATTCCTATCTATTTTTCCAGATATAGAATCAGATATTTCTAACATGGGCTTAACTCTTATTTGTTATTAACCGTATAGCAATGATATACGACAAGGGGCGGTAATGGCAATTGTGAGTTTTAAATATAAGGGCTTAAAATTATTTTATACAACAGGTTCCACAAAAGCTATTTGACCAGATCACTTAAAAAATTATGCGTTATCTTAACGGCTTTAACAAGTGCTACTACGCCTGAAATGTTGAGAGCGCCTGCCTTTAAAATACACCCTCTTAAAGGTGAACTTACAGGGTACTATTCTATATGGATGAATGGAAATTGGCGTGTTACTTTTCGCTTTATAGGAACAGATGTGGAGCTTGTTGATTATCAAGATTACCATTGATGAGAGGAATGAAAAAAATGACGCATAACCCCGCACATCCGAGTGAAGTTCTGAAAGTAGCTTTCTTAGAAGAAATGGGGATAACAATACAAAAATTAGCTGATCATCTCCATATGACAAGAGCTTCTTTATCAAGAGTGATTAACGGACATGCTTCTATAAGTACCGAGCTTGCTATTAAATTAGAATTAGCTGGTTTTAGTAAAGCAAAATTTTGGTTGGATATGCAAACAAACTATAATTTATGGCAAACAAAGCAACAGGCACAACCACCTATTTCTCTTCTTGTTTTTGATACACCTCAAACGCCGCTTTGATTTCGTTAATAATTTTGATGGTGCTTTGGTTTGTTTTTTTAGCTGCCGCCCATTGCTCTAACTTTTTTGTAGCTTTTTGATTGCTTCTGTTGCAAGTCGTTTTCTATCGGCTGTTTTGGTACAAAGGGATGCCATTTTATCTTCGCTCCAGCCAAAAAGCGCTTTCATTTGTGAAACCGTAGCACCAGCATTGGCAGCACGTTTTGCTGCTAATTTTCGCAATCGGTGCGCTGATTTTTTAATACCCGCCGCATTACATGCTTCACGAAAGAGGTTGCCAAAACTTTCTTTGACAAGCTTATTTCCACCTTTACCACAAATGAATGTTTGATCACCTATGGGACCAATTTTAAGGGTTTCCTCTAGTTCTGGTAAAATAGGAAGAAAAACACCTGTTTTAAATTGGCTCTTTTCTGTTTTGAGATAAATGATATTATCTTTGACGTCTTTCCAGCCGATACGAACGGCATCACCACGACGCAAGCCTGTATAAAGAAGAACATCAATCCAGACGCGTTCATGTGTACCATGTGACCAATGGTGATAATATTTGTCTATGTCCTCTTCTAGCCATGGCAGTAATCCCCCACTGTTTAAAGATTTTGGTGCTTTTATATTAAAGGCAGGATTTCTATTTAAAAGGGCATTATCAACCGCCCAATTAAAGAGATCGTTTAAAGAGGTCAAAAAATNTCTATTTAAAAGGGCATTATCAACCGCCCAATTAAAGAGATCGTTTAAAGAGGTCAAAAAATATTTTGCCGCTGCGAGAGTAGCTCGCCTTCTGTCTACGGCGTCAAGGATGTGGTGTTTTTCTATGCTTTTATGTGCACGATCAGCAATATTTTTAGAAACATTGTTCAGAATTCGATATTTAACTTTTTAGTAGATTCTAATTGATTATGCCATTGCATGCTTTGTAAATACTGATGCAATAACCAATCGAAAGAGCCTTTTGTAAGTCTGTTTATTTTCTTGGAGATGCCATTTTGCGCTTGTTTAATAGCCAGCGTATATTTGCTCTGATGGAAATCAATGGACTGTCATAAATTTTAGCTTTTCCACTAATAAATGTACCACCGAAAACTTGTGCATCCCCAAAAACTTTGGCATAACCATAGACTTTTGCATCATCACTTATTCAGCAATTGCCATCATGACTTAGATTGTCTTTTTTTTGTATAAAAGCGCCAAGATCACCTGCCTTTACATCTCCAAAGTCTCTCAAATCACGGATGCAGTAAAGTGTAATGTATCCACCAACCTCAATTGTTTCATTAGTCAGTTCATATTTCTTTTCCTTGATTTGCGCAGAATTCACCCGTAGCGTGAATCATGCATCACTTAAAAGTTATTAGGAATGGGTAGGGCGCTGGGAGGCATATGGGCACTCCCATTTTTTAAAAATATGCAAATTTATTTTTTTAGATGTGCTTAATTTCATATTTCCAATCAGGCAACGGAATGAGAGCTAATGCGAGTTGTCCTCTATGACACATGCATACATTAGCTTCAAAACAGGTGATTGCAACGCGCTTTTTGTTTAAAAAAATTTGATATAATTTGTTTATTGCACAAGAATTATCCTTGAGAGTTGTATTTTGATAATCTTCAAAAAGGCGATCATAATCTTTTGTGTTTTCAAATTTCTTCGTTTTTCAGAGGCAATTCCAAGTTCAGGCATATGCCATATATTCAATATCAATGTTGTTTACAACTTTCTCTAATTGTCTTTTTGAAAATCCGTATTTTCTGCTTATTGGATTTTTACGAATATCATACAAAAGTTTAATATTATTTTTGATAAGTTGATTGAAATAGTCCTCAAAGGATTTTCTTTCATAGCCAATGGTAAAAAACAAAAGCTCTCATCTTTAGCAGGCTGTATGATAATATGTTTGATGTTACACACGTTTATTTCCTTAGTAAATAGGTGGGGGCTCTATGAGCGCCTCTTTCCAAAAGGATAAATCCTCCAGTGATTATCACAGCGTTGTGGAGCAAACAGGGGTTAAAGCTGGTGATGGCGGTTTTGATATCACTGTTAAAGATAAAACAACTTTGACCGGAGGTATTATTGAAAGCACAGCCTCGGCAGAAAAAACAGCCTGACCACAGGAAGTATCAGTACCAGTGATATCACCAACAGTGCGCATGCTCAAGCCAGCAGCCAAGGGTTTAGTCTTTCTGGGAATGACACGATAAAGAACATTGCCAAAAATGTTTTAAATCACGGCAAAGCCAAGGATGGAGCAGAAGGGGAAACCAAATCTGCTATCAGTGATGGGAGTATCATCCTTACTGATATAACTGGACAGACGGCGATGGGGCAAGATGCTGGACAAATCATTGGCTCTCTCAACCGTAACACCGCAGCAGCCCACCAAGCAGTAGGACAGCTAGATGTCGCACCGCTTGAGGGGGTAGTGCATAATCGCGTAGATATGATCAATGATTTATCGGATGAAGGATTGGGATACTTTGATAAAATTTATAAAATCGCCTATGTCAAAAAATATCCTGAGGGTGAGGTTGAGCATGATGAAAATGGCAATGTCCTCTATGCAACAGATAAAAATGGAAACTATATAAAAGACAGCTATGGAAGAAAAATACCTCTGTATCACTATTTAACACCAGAAGAAGAAAAACATTTACAAAAAGGTTCTGATGGCAAGGTTCATATGTTTTACAATGGTATTTTACCTCACCAGATGATGCTGCGCGTTATACTGTCCAGTTTGCTGACAATGATCATGGTCCCCTTTATTTTACATACTTCCCAGAAGCTGAAGACTGGGAAGTGGAAGTAGGGATAGCGATTTTTCAGAAGTTTCTGGAAGGTAGATTTTTTTTTTTGGATTGACCAATTCAACCAAGAAATTCCAGGATATAATGTATCTTTATGGCAATACAGGATTGCATGATGATGCCCATAGTCGTGGTACCATAACAGCAGGAAATGGATCATATAATTTAGTAAAGCATGGTGTTCTCGGTATAGCAAAGGAAACAATGGTTAATTTCTTTGGTCCAGCTTATAATACTCAAGACATGGCAGATACGTTATATATCTTAAAGGATGGCAAGCAAACCACTGTCGGCTTGGAAAACCATACAGATGATTTTGTTGGTGTAGTATTTGGTGGAAATCCCGCTACTTTTTACCAGAGACCCTTTGGTAGTAACGCAGTTAAAGAGGCAAAGAAAGTACTATTTAGTTATCCCAGCCCTCATGTTTGTTATGCAAATGCGGATCGAGCATGTAGACATGATTATGGTTCATCTCACCGTATACAAATTGATTCAATTAATTCATGGAGCAAAAAATGAAACAAACCTTAAAATTATTAAGTGCGATAACTCTATTGAGTATAGCTGGGTGCCAGTTTACTAAAACTCCCTCATCTTCTATAGGGGCATGGAAGAAGCCAGGAGCAGATTTTACAGAGGTAGCAAAAGCATTATTAGAATGTGGTATGCCAACTCCTTATGATAAGGATCCAGAAAGCAGAAAGCTCAGCTACAATGCAAATGCAACCATTGATGCTTGCATGCTTCAAGCAGGATTTCGCTATAAATATGATGTGGGGGGAGGCTGGTGTGGAAATCATAAAGCCGAAAACTTGCCCATTTGTCGTCCAGGTGCTATCATATCACAGCGCAGTGTCAAGAAGCGCTTAAACAGCCCTTATTGTAAAAAATATAAAAATGCACCTGAATGCAAACCTTAAGTCTTTCTTGTGATGATCAACAATCCGCCATCCTTGCCTTCGCTTGGAATGGCGGGATTATTTCCTCAACCAATCATCTCAATATTGTTCACCGTTGTTTTAATGAAGCGATGACAGAAAATATCAACAGGCTTATGAGCTTTTTATCGTAAATAAATCCATTAAAAGAGGGGAATAATGAAGAAAATCTTAAAACTGTTGAGTTGTATAGCTCTGTTAAGTATCACTGGATGTGTTAACTCAATTCCCTCACTTTC
>NZ_JBHIOP010000037.1:0-1769 GCF_042195625.1 Bartonella sp. AP9QHHD
ACGTTTTGTGTAATATACTTTAACATTTAAAATGTATAAGTTTCCAGTTGCAAACAAAAGCCGTGTCCTTTAAAGGCGCGGCTTTTTTGCTATAAAGCAGCCCCCCGCCCCGTTATTTTATTTACGCTGCTTTTTCACTAATCTTTACAACGGTATCGTTTTCATAAATTTCACAATCTTCAGGAATTCCATATGCATAATAAGGGTTTTGTTCTGTATATGAATACTCATTTCTTTTTAATCTTGCATTGCCATGTACCAAACCTCTAATGGTGTGATAACCAGTCACTTTAGCATTGCCATAAACAGAACCATAGACCTTAACATACCCACCCACGCTAGCATTGCCATAAACCTTGCCATAAATTTTTGAAGAGCTACTTACAACAGCATGATCATAAACCTCAGCCTTGCTATAAATGCGTGCACTTCCTGTTAATTTTGCATTCCCATAAACCCTTGCATATTGATAAACCCACACCTTATCAGAAAGATGCGCATTATCATAAACATGAGCTCCAAAATACACGCGGGTTTTATCATATACATGCGCATTGCCATAAACAAAACCACCAATGNTTTACAACACAAGCATTATCATAAACCCAGCAATTGCCATCATGAGAAAGGTTATCTTCCTTTTCAATAAAGCCGCCTAAATCACCAGCTTTAACATCAGCAAAGTCTTTTAAAGCACGAATGCGGTATAAAGTAATCCCTTTAACGTGACTTTCATTTATAAGCTCATATTTTTTAGATACATTTTTAGTGGTCATAGGTAGCTCCCTAATCTAATATTCAAACAAATTTTTAAATGAAATGGTTATAAGGAGGCGCCCCCGCCGCGCCCGCGCCGTTATTTAAGCTGTTTTCCTATGAGGACGACACATAACAAAGCAAATTTCACCATAAGGAGAAAGGCGTTCTGTATAAACATTATTCATTGTGTCACCACAAATATTCTTAGTAACAATAGCCATGCCACATGCATTGGCATTTTCATAAACATGCACTTTACTTACAATTTTTGCACTATCGAAAACATGGGCATTATCATACACATGGGCATTGGCAAAAACCTTTGCTGAATCGTAGACGCGAGCATTACCATATACAAAACCACCAACACCTGCATTGCCATAAACCTGCGCATTTTCGTAAACACGACCAGGGCTCACAACAATGGCCTGATCACCAACCCAGCAATTACCATCATGGGAAAGATTTTCTTCAGATTCAATATAGCCACCAAGTTGACCAGCTTTAACATCACCAAAATCTCTTAACGCCTTAATGCGATAAAGTTTTTTACCTTCGCGAAGAATTGTTTGATTGGTGAGTTGATATTTTTTGACAGAATTTTGCATAATAATTACCTCGTATTTTAACATTTTGATTGACAACCCTATAAGGGCGCCGGGCGCTCAAAACACGGATACGAGACCGTCGTTACACTTTCCCCTATGAAGGGTATTGTATAGTATAACCACACCCGGCAAAATCGTTATATGCCAATAAGAGCACAAAAGAAAGCCAGTATATTTTAAAAACATGGGAAGAGGTCGTTTCGTAACCTATCCGCTCGTATTACAGTGTTTTGAGCACTTGCCAACCTTAATAAACGAGCTTTTCTTTAAAGTCAATACGTATTTTTTATTTTTTTCAATTTTTTTCATTTTGATACCTAGCTAATTGAATACCAAGTGATTTTAAATTTTACTTTTGGTTTTTAGTATAAAAATGTAGTGCGTAAATGGACATGTTTATTA
>NZ_JBHIOP010000038.1:0-2116 GCF_042195625.1 Bartonella sp. AP9QHHD
CTAGCCTTCTTACTGTTTCAACTTTGTCAAAAGAAAGCATGTTCAGATAATCTTCTTTGCTATTTAAATGTTCTGGATATTCTATCATCTCTCCCTCCTAAACAAAATGACGCGTATGGCTACATCCACGCGCCGCAACTTGTTCATTTCCACCATTGACGATCATGGCGGCTCGAGTAAAACGCCCATTATCCGTTGTATTACTCCAGCTACCACCCCCTAACAATGCTCTCATTTCAAACGTATTTTGCGTACGGCTTATGGGTATAGGAAACGTGCCCGATAAAAATTGCCAAACATAACCGCAACCATCCTCACAACCGATATGCGAGATCATTCGACGATTCGCCGTATCCTTATATCCACCTGAAACCTTAGAGGTTGGTTCTTTCTTGCCAACAATATGTGTCTTTTCATTGCTTCCATACATAGCAGAAGCAAACGCTTCATCACTCAGTAAAGATTTTTTAACACGCGCCATATCTGTTACATGTTCGGTATAATTACGGTTTGTTGTTATATTGGTACGATACATTGATTTCGTATTTTCACCCGTCCCTGACTGAAGATAAATATCAACCCAAAGATCTTGCAAAGGATCATAAACCATACCTTCTGGTGAACTATGCGGGCGGTGATTGAGACACCAAACTGAATTGGGTAAAATATCCCCTGCCCTATAACCAGACAAGGGGTGACCGGAAATCGTACCAACATCCGCACAGAGCGTATGAAACCCTCCTATCTTTCGCGAATTACTCACTGTGTAATCCCTTGGATACGTAGAGTTTTCTGATAAAACAAATTTATGAGACTGTCCTCCATCAGAAACCAAATAAACATAATAATCCTTCCCCGCCGAAAGAGAAGGAACGCTTATTCTTGTATCTACCGTATAACTTGCAACCAAAATATCATTGCCTAATGCCAAAGTTATGCGTGTTCCTTTTTTCAAGGTTAATTGCGCTTTGCCTGTCGCTACAAGAAACGGTGTGGAAATTGAAAGAACCGTTAAATTGGACTGTTTCAGTAAATTGTTTACCTCTTCCGCTAGCGCTTTTGCCTGTGAAGCTACTGTATGGGCTGTTGTTGCCGTTGCTAGGGAACTCTTGATACCTCCAAGCTCTTGTTTCGTCGTATCGGCTGTTTTTTTGGCTTCTTCTGCTGTCCTTTTCGCTCTATCGGCTACTTCTTTGGCTTTTTCGGCTTCGCTCTTGGCTTGATAAGCTTGTGAATCTGCCGACTCGGCTTTTTTCTTGGCTTCTTCTGAGTACATCCGCGCTAAACTTACGGGGGCTTTAAAATTCTCAACCACTTGGTTGATATCGATAACCCTACTCCTCGCAGACGAGGCTATTTTCTCTGCATTTTCTGCCTGATTGCGCGCTTGCGTCGCATCATGTCTTGCATAACCAGCAGACTCCTTGGCTTCCTTGGCTATTTTTTGTGCCTCTTCCGCTTCTTCTTCTAAAGACGCGGCTTTCTTACCCGCTGTTTCGGCTGCCCTCTGCGCCTCTCCTGCTATATATTTTGCATTACTCGCTATTTCCTTGGCTTTTTCTACTTCATTCTTGGCTTCATACGCTCGTGAATTGGCTGCTTCTGCTATTTTCTTGGCTTCCTCGCCTGCCGTTTCTGCTAAACTTGCTATAGTCTTAGCGTTATCTGCCACTTCCTTCGCGTTGTTAGCTGTACTACTAGCATTATAAGCTATATTTTTCGCAGATTCTGCCTCACTACGAGCTTGCCTCGCATCATTTTCGGCATAAACAGCTTTCTGTTTGGCTTCCTTCGCTGTTTTTTCTGTCTCTTCTAGCTTGTCTTCTAAAGATGATGCTAAAGACGCTGCCTTTTTACCCGCCGCTTCTGCCGCTTTCTGTGCTTGTTCTGCTGTATATTTTGCACTATTAGCTATTTCCTTGGCTTTTTCGGCTTCGCCCTTAGCTTGATAGGATTGTGAATCTGCTAATTCCGCTTTTTTCTTGGCTTCGTCTGCATATGTCCGTGCTAAACTTGCTATAGTCTTAGCGTTATCGGCTACTTCCTTCGCGTTGTTAGCTGTACTCCACCCTTGATGAGCTGTGTTGCCTGAATTTTCCGCTATCTTCTTGGCTTC
>NZ_JBHIOP010000039.1:0-1297 GCF_042195625.1 Bartonella sp. AP9QHHD
GGTGTTATGAAAAAAAATAAAAAAAGGGGACGCCCTAAAATAGCAGGGCAGGTAAGAGAACCAAACGGACGTATATCACGTTGCAAAACACCGCGTGAAGCCGTTGATAAATTGGCAATAGAAATGCGTGCAAAACGCTTTGGTTTAACGCTACAGGAGGCAAAAAATCCACTTTCTGGGTCTTACATAGGGCGGCTTTGCTTGCAAGGCGTGATTACTCAAGAGCAATATGATGCCGCGCAACAGTACCTACAGATAAGAAATAATTACCTTTGTGCAAAAGGCTTGCCTAATGCAATTTATGACGAAATGCCATCATCTTCTGATGATAAAGCAAGAGACAAGTGGGTAGCATTTGCAACAGAGCAGTTTATAAACATGCAAGAGGCACTAAAAGAAGCCCAATGCCTCTATAGACAGTATAATCTTCATGCTGCGTTACAGTCCCTCGTTATAGAAGATCAAATGCTACCACACCTTGTGAATTCATTACGTATCGTTCTTAATGTTATTAGGAAGTATTTTCATTAGAAGCTTTTTTTTCATCTTTTTCATCAGGTTTATCATTATCTGAATATGCAATCATAATGAAATAGCCAATCAATATTATTACTGATACTATTGCCGTTACTATTGCCGTCGTTTTGCTCCAACAAAGACCCGCAAAAAATATAGGTATTACACAATACATTTTAATTAGAAATCCAGGATAGCCTTTAATATCTTTCGTTGGAGGATTGAATGTGAATGGGATCGCAATAATAGAACATATTATTGCTGTAATAAACAATACGGATGATATATCCAACATATCACGATTATCAGAGAAATACCATATAATAAACCATAAGATAAGCAGTGGTAAAAATAGTGCAGTGCTGTATGAAATTGCTTCTTCCCATGTGTTTCCGTTTGATTTAATGTTACAAATCGCAATTAATGCCATAAACGCTATTATTAAACACAAGCTATATATAAATCCTAAGAACTTTGCTCCTATTATTAATAGAAAAATAAGGACTCCAATCATAGCGGCACCTATACCGTAACCAACTATAGCACATAAAGCTTCCAGTATAATTCCAGTAAATGGAAGTAATAGTAGAATACATAAGATAATTAATACGATTGTCATGTTTATTGCTCTTTAATTGGTTTTATTGGAATTATCATTAACTGATTCACTTTGAAATTATCAATATGTGTTATTTTAGTGTTGACAAAGTGTAGCAAATCGTATTTAATGACAGCACTGTACTTGGTCGTATTGTATCTAAACGAGGGACAGTGCAGTTTG
>NZ_JBHIOP010000040.1:0-1710 GCF_042195625.1 Bartonella sp. AP9QHHD
AAATGGGCGGCTTATGTCACGGGTCAATCTTAAGATATGGGGTGAATAACCCCATTATCTGTGGATAACTTTAGCTCTCTTCTCTCTCATTCTTTCTCAATAAGACTCATAAATTATCACATCAGAAATTGTATAATAAAATATTGTTTTCTATAAATAAAATACCTTCAAAAATGAACCAAAATGTGGTTAATAAATGGTTATGATGTGTTACCATTTTTTGATAGAAAGGATTTTCGTATGACAGAAAATGATATTCTTTTAACAGACCGTGAAAGTGCAAAATTGCTTCATATGAGTGTTTCAACATTCCGGCGTCATGTTACCAATGGCTCTCTCCCAAAACCTTTAAAATTTGGCTTTTTATCCCGTTGGTTACAATCGGATCTTTTGAATGTAATCGAACAAGCAAAACAGCAACGTTATAACGACGCGGCATAAAAAGAAAACCTTATCACGTAAGGACGGACAAGGCTTTCTCAAGCTCATCAACCTGGTGCTTTATTTGGTGTAAATTCAAGGCTTTCTCTGCTGAAGCAAGACTTAAGGTTTGCATTCAAGTTGTTCTGAATGCTTTTTACAATAAGGGCTATTTAAGCGTCTCTCAACACTTCGCTGAGGCATGACAGCACNCAACCTTATTAAGGTCCGGTACTCCACATTCTAAAAGTATTTTATTTCTCCATAATGCTGGAGAAAGTGAGGGAATTGAGTTAACACATCCAGTGATACTTAACAGAGCTATACAACTCAATAGTTTTAAGATTTTCTTCATTATTCCCCTCTTTCAATGGATTTATTTACAATAAAAAAGCTCATAAGCCTGTTGATATTTCCTGTCACCGCTGCTTAAAACAACGGTGAACAATATTGAGATGATTGGTTGAGAAAACAATCCCACCATTCCAAGTGAAGGCAAGGATAGCGGATTGTTGATCATCACTAGCAAGACTTAAGGTTTGCATTCAGGTGCATTTTTATATTTTTTACAATAAGGGCTGTTTAAGCGCTTCTTGACACTGGGCCTCGGGATCACAGCACCTGGACGACAAATGGGAAGGTTTTCGGCTTTATGATTCTCACACCAAGTCCCTCCCCCCACTTTATCACGAAAACCTGATTGAACCATACAGGCATCAATAGTTGCCCATGCATTGTAGCTGAGTTTTCTGTTTTCTGGATCGACATCATCAGGGGTTGGCATACCACATTCTAACAAGGCTTTTCCTACCTCTGTAAAATCAGTAACACCATTTTTCTCCCACGTAGCCACCTCTCCTGGAGGAGGTTTATCGATATTACATCCAGTTATAATTAACAAAGTTACAGTGCTTAATAATTTTAGAGTTTGTTTCATTTTTTACTCCTTGATTTACTTAAAGGAAATTGTTCACGATGAGATGTGCCATAAAACTTTTGGCATTTTGGACCCACGTCTCCAAGACAGGTATGGGAACTTATGGGATTCATGATCACTCTCAACCATTCTGTCCAAACGTTACTACCAGCAGGGAGTGTCCCGTAGGTATAGCCATTGCCGCCAATAATTCTGCTGACAAAGTCATATCTATTCCCATCAAAGCCAATAGTGGTTTGTTTGCCATCACTCACATAATCTAACAGACCGGCTGCAACTAAAACATTAAAGGCTGGTCCATAGAGATTGATAGTCGTGTTTTCGTTGGCTATACCGTGAACACCTTCTTGTTT
>NZ_JBHIOP010000041.1:0-1233 GCF_042195625.1 Bartonella sp. AP9QHHD
AGCCCTTGTAACTCGGCAAGTGCGCTTTTGTAGTTATCAACAAACTCTTGCGTTCCATAGGTACCGCGTATTCTAATGCGTTTGCCGTGACCAATACGTACATACCATACAATTTTGCCATGTTGAGTAATTTGTTTGATAGCCATAACAAGCGTTATAGGCTCTGTAATTCCAACGAGTGATTAAAGATCATACGCATCGTTTACGTTTCTTTTGATAAGTTTTCATATCTCTCATAGAGCACTTGCAATATGATACGTTTTGTATATATGCACTCATTACTCCATTGTGGATGATTCATTTTAATCAATAAGAAACGCTATTTGAAAGCCGCGTCATATCACTTGGCACGGCTTTCTTTTATTTTACTCTCTCTTTTATGATATGTTTATAGCAATGCATTTTATATGCGTTTATACACCATAAAAAGGCACGCCCCCCATATCTATTTTTATTCTGTTTTATCAGTTATATTGACAACATTATCGTTTTCATAAACCTTACATTTTTTTGGAACGACACTTACTTTGACTGTTTAATTTTGCATTGCCATAGGCTTTACCCCAGACCTTGTCATGATAGGAAATCTTGGCATTGCCATAAACCCACGCATTATCATACACCCAGAAATTGCCATCATGGGATAAGTTACTTTCCTTTTCGATATAGCCTCCCAGATCACCTACTTTGACATCATCAAAGTCTTTTAAAGCTTTAATGCGATAAAGGTTTGTAATTTTCTTAGTAATTCTATCTTTAATTTGTTTGATTTCATTTGTTAATTGGTATTTTTTGCACATAAAGATACCCTCACAATCTAATATGATAAACGTTTGCTAAAATTTGGAATAGGAAAATTTGAAAGAGGAGCGCCCCCGCCACGCCTGTACTTTCATTTACACCGCTTTATTGATTAGACCCAGACAATCTCTAATTCACCATAAGGAGAGAGACGTTCAGTATAGGTTTTTATTTTAGTAGACTCGCCGACATTTTCACGAATAACAGCAATGCCATGAATATTGGCATTTTCATAAACGTGACCATTTTTAAACACAAGAGCCTCATCATAGTCCCAGCAATTGCCCTCATGAGAGAGGTTATCTTCCTTTTCAATAAAGCCGCCTAAGGTACCTGCTTTGATATCAGCAAATAATTTTTTCAAAAGGGTTTTTAAAGGTACTTATCCACAGCCCATGGCATAGGATAAGATCAGCAAAGTAGTGAAATTTG
>NZ_JBHIOP010000042.1:0-1797 GCF_042195625.1 Bartonella sp. AP9QHHD
ATCATCTAAATTAAAACTCAAACCATGCTTTAAAGAGTTCCAAAAAGCTTCACTTTGCGTGATTTCGGGATGTTGGGGTGAAGTTGTTTCTTCAAAGTTGGAGGCATCATTGAGAACATCAAAGCGATAGCGTGTTCCATCTTCTAAGGTCACATATCTAGATCGAGACGCATTATTTTGAGAATTATTATCAATAACATCAAAACGATAACGTGTTCCATCCTCTAATGTTACATATCTAGATCGAGACGTATTCATTACAATTTTACCTTCCTCATATGCTCACCAGTCTCAATATCTATAAATTCAGTAATATCATTTCTTTTAGCAGCTTCTTGCATACTCATCCGAGGTATATTTTCACTACCTCCTTGCGACATCGACTGATTAGCATATTGAGCAGAATACTTTAGACGCGGTCTTACTTCCATTCCATTTGACAACCTATAAATTTCCTCATCATTCAGTTTTTTAAAAAGATCAAACATATCTTTGATTTTTAAGAGCGTTTTATATAGTTCTTCTGGTTTATCGCTAATGTCCATAGTACCATAAGATGCTACTATGCGCCTGCTTTCTTCATTAGATAACGGTCCAACGCCTAATTTCCCGCCGTCACTTTGCTTTTTGATTGCTTCAATCACTCGAACAAAGACACCACCTTCAAGCGTTTTTAATTTANCAAAAGCACCGACCTTACCAGCAGCCTTTTTGGGATTCTTCTCTATAATTTGAAGAGCATTGTTAACTGTATCCACAATATGATTAATTTCTTTTGCTACTACAGCAGCAGTGTTTCTCTTACCTATTTCCCACTCTTCTATGTCTCGTTTTTTCTGATTATACTCCAATTCCAGTAGAGATCCTTTAATCGGTCTCGCTTCACGTTCACCTGTCTCCGGATTGATATACCATTGATGCCCCAGAGGTAACTTAGGAGTATCACCACCTGTTAGCATCGCACTAAGCATTTGCGGATTACGTGCCATAATAGCAGCTTCTTCTTCACTATAGCCTTTGGATTTTAGATACTCGACAGTCTGGTTAACCTGCCCTCTTTGTTTATCTCCTTCATGCAAGTTCTTCAGCCCCTTGGCAAAAAGTTGCCATCCAGATGAATTTGGACTTGCTGTTATCGCCCCCATAAGAAAATCATCAATATTTTTACTAACATCAGACTGTGAAAAACGAGAAAATTTATCCCAAAAACTAAGATTTGGTTCAGGAGGCTGTTCTTGCAATGGAACTGGTTTTGTTGAAATAGGTGGAGAAGTCTCTAACTGAGGAGGAGTTTCTGATTGTGGAATCGGAGAGGGTTTATTCCCCTCATTATCTATCTCAGAAGGACGAATAGAACCTATTGGAGAAGGAGAAAAAGAGCCTATCTTATATGGATCATTCATAGAAATCGCATTAAGAAAAACTGGTAATTTATGTTTGTCCTTTCGTTGATTCGCTATTGATTGTAGTAGATCTTTTTCTAGTCTGCGTTCGTGTAGATCTTTTTCTAGTTTGGATATGAAACGTCTATCTCTCGGGTCAAAATCTATAAAAACCATTACTTTCCCTTTAACTATTTATTTTTTCTAAGATTATTCAAACTAAACGGCAGCATTTGCTGCCTTTTCCGCAGCCTTCTTTAATCCAAAAAGCACCATCATAGCATTCTGCCAAGGGTCGTTACCATGCATCTTAGATTCTGACACATTATTCGTCGTCGTGCCGTAATTCCTTGCAAAGCCATGACCGGCGTTCATAAGCATATTCAACCTATTCCAGCCGCTATTGTCTTGTTCC
>NZ_JBHIOP010000043.1:0-1063 GCF_042195625.1 Bartonella sp. AP9QHHD
TCAGGAATACGGTGGATTTCATCTGTGAGTTCATATTTTTTGGATACATTTTTAGTGGTCATAGGTAGCTCCCTAATCTAATATTTAAACAAATTTTTGAATGAAAGAATTTTAAAGAGGGGCGCCCCCGCACCGCCGCTGCTGTCTTATGCTGCTTTTGCAATAGCGTTTGTTAAGACACGCTTGGCTTCTGTCGTAACCAATTTGTAGTGATCAAGCTCTTTTTGTAGATCATTTACATACGATAAACGCGCAGCAATCATTCCCAAAACTTTACCAATTCCCTCAGGAGCTTTTAAACTTTCATAAGAAAATAAATCATTATCTCTAGAGAATAAATCATGATTTTTTGATTGGCTTTTTAATTCATAAAAAGCTTTAACAAGCGCCTTTTTAAATGCACGCACCGTGTCATTATTGCGCATATATGTCATGAGCAAAGTTGCTTGTGATTCATTAAGGATGGCAACTTCTCTCTTTTGTATTCCACCCTTGGTTTCAAAGGGTAGCATTTCAAATGCGACCCTTCCAAGTTCTTCAAAGTCTTTAATATTTTGACGAACCAACTGTATAACTGTTTTGTGCTTATTACCTACACCCTCTGCAATTTTCAAAGAAGTTGTGACAGCAATACCAGCATTGTTGATTGTTACTAAATTGTTCATAGGGAACTCCTACATGTTTAAAATTTCTATTGACACTCTAAAAGAGTGCCGGGCGCTAGAAACACGGCATGTAGTCCGTCGTCACGCCTTTCCCATAAGGGTATTGTATAGCGTAACCACACCCGACAAAATCGTTATATGCCAATAATAGCATAAAAATAAAGCCAAATTTTGAAGCAGGAAAAGATTGTTTCGTAATCTATTCGCTACATGTTTAGTGTTTCTAGCACTTAATGATTCGTTTAACAGAATGACCTTTTAAAGTCAATACGTATTTTTTATTTTTTTCATTTTTTTTCATTTTGATACCTACCTAGTTGAATACCAAGTGCTTTCTCTAGCTCGTTGTCTATATCATCATAAGTTTTCACTGCTTTAACTGTACGTTTTTTGATTTC
>NZ_JBHIOP010000044.1:0-1084 GCF_042195625.1 Bartonella sp. AP9QHHD
AAATTGATATCCCATTCTTATACTCTAAAAATTGCGATTGGCTTTGAAGTCTTATCAACGTCGTCTGGTGTTCAGCATCAACCGTAAAAGTGCTTTCAATCACACCACTCGTATCCGATAAATATTCACGCACACGTTGCATCATCACACGAGCACTATTATTCAGACTACTAGGACGTTGTCCTTTTGACCAATCAATCAAATCATCACAATAGGCATTCAAGGAGGCATTTAAAGACCAATCATAGATCGTCGACATCTTACACCTCATGTCTTAATCGCAAACAGAACACTCACATTAACTGGACGCGTCTCGCCTTCACCAGTGCTCTCCAAAACAACCTCTTGGTTCTCATCAAGAGTATGAGAACTTACAATGTAGCCCCCTAAATTCTCACGCTCTATGCCCATAAAATTCGCTAGAGAACTCCCCCCAAACAAGCCTAGACGATAACCCAACACATCCGTCGTATTCCCATCCCAAAAGTTTTCGTTGCTGGTAAAATGAGACATCGAAAGGCTCTGTCCTTGATGTTGATGCGACTCGATTAAATCTGTTTGCACACTTGCAAAAGAACGCCCCTCATCAATATTGCGCCCTCCATCAAGCCCCCGTAAAAACATCCCTCGAAAATCGGGAACATTAAATGTCGTGGCGCCATCACCCTCTCCCCAAACCGTTCCTATCGTCTCAAATAAATCACCATAATCACGACGCAAATAAGCCTTCCCATCGCAAATTAACCAATCCTTTGGAATCCCGCGCATTCCAAACGTTCCTATAAAACCCGTGGGATAAAGATTGCTTTCTTCTTCTTCTAAAGGGAGTGGGGTAGGATTAACAAGATGCCAATGATCTCCATTATAAAACAATGTATAAATGCACCCTTGTTGGATTTCCCCCCCTGATAAAAGCGATAAACCCGTTTCTGTTGCTTTATAAACCGGCTTGCCATCTAAAGCATTTAAGACAATCGTGGTCGCTCCAACATTCTTACCCATAGCCATAAAGCGCAAAACGATACCATTCTTATACTCTAAAAACTGTGAAGTGCTTGCAAGTCTTATCACACTCGTTTGTTGG
>NZ_JBHIOP010000045.1:0-24654 GCF_042195625.1 Bartonella sp. AP9QHHD
TTATAAGAAAAATTTTTTGTTATGTACAATTGCTGGAACTTTGATTTTTTCTCATTTCGGTTCAACTTATGCAAATACATCAGCTCCTACAATGGTTATGGCTCGTGCGGATAAAGCAGGAGAAGAAAAAACCTTTAATAACGTTTTTATCCGCAGCGCATATACAACAGTGGTTGCTGATGACAAAGCCTTTATCACCATTACAAATTCAACAATGCGTTCAGACTCAAATTTATTTACCGCAACAACAGGTGGACGTATTCATGCTAAAAAAACTGTAGGAAAATCAAATTCCCGTGGTTTAGAAATTTCAAACGGCATCATCCATATTGAAGATTCAATCATAAATGTTTCCGGACATCACAAAAGTCGTGGTATCCTTTTTGATTACATCCCAAGTTCCCAAGTAAAAGAGGGCGAAAAAGTTATCAATAAAGCAATTCTTACCAACACAAAACTTCTTGTTGAAAATGGTATTGGTATTCTAGGACCAGATTATGCAAAATCTGTTGCTGAGGTAGAACTTAAAAGTTCAGAAATTCGTTCTGATATATTATTAAAAAATAAAATCCCAGAAAACTCAAAAGATATCGATCCTCGCACTTTTATATTAAGCGCTGACAATTCGATTATAGAAGGACGAGCAAAGACTTTACCTCAAAATACAACGATTTTTACTCTCAACAATAACAGCAAGTGGTCCCTAAAGATTAGTCAATTTGAAGTAGACAAAGAATTTGACAGCTCTAAAGGATACTTGCTCACTGATATTAAACAACGTGCACAGTCTATTGTCTCAGTATTGAACCTTAATAATAGCTCTATTATATTTAATGCGCCGCATAAACTAGCAGACAATCAATATCAAACCTTGCATGTGGGAAAACAGCCAACAGCTGAAGCTGCAAAAGCAGAGCAAAACAGAAGCTTCGATGCAACAACGGTTTACAATGCATTGGGCAACGCAAGGATTTACTTTAATACCGAATGGAGTAATGGTCTTATAAAAGAACAACAAAAAACTGACCGTGTTCTCGTTCATGGTAATGTCTCAGGCACCACAACGATCTATTTCAACAATCTTTCAAAGCGTGCAGAACCATTCGATGATGATGAAGTTTCAATTCCTTTGAATGCGCGTGGTCTCTCACTTGTTCAGGTGTCTGGAAAAGCAGAGGAAGCCGCCTTCACGCTGGCAAATGGCTACACTACAATGGATGGATTGCCCTATAAATATGTATTAAATGGCTATGGACCAACATCTAGCCGTGGGAGAGCTGACAAACAGCAAAGTCTCTTGCAAGAAAGTGAAGAGTTTTGGGATTTCCGTCTACAAAATGCGACTCTTGATGATGAAGGAAAAATCAAAGCTCTTGTTCCTCAAATGGCAAGCTATTTGGTTATGCATAATGCAATATTCTCCTCTGGCTTGGCTGATATAAACAATCAAAATACACTGTTAGATAATATGCACTCAACAGTTTTTGGATTAGAAGGTCATAAACAAAAAGGGATATTTTTATCGACTTATGGCAACAAGATGACGTTATCTTCCAGCCGTAGTCCATTGGAATATGGTTATGGTGCTAATGTTCACTATGCTGCTATACAAGCAGGCATGACATTAACAACGTTAGAAAATCAAAATATAACCGCGAATCTTGGTCTTTTAGGCACATATGGAAAGCTCGCTTTTACGCCAAAGGACATGGAAGGTTCTGACAAAAGCATACTGGATAAATGGTCCTTTACGGTATATGGGAATCTCCACCATGACAATGGTCTCTATATTAATGCACTTTTCTCCTACGGCATTTTAAACGGACATATTACAACAGCCCTTATCGGCAACACCACAGAATTAAACAATACGGATACATTAAATATATCAGCTACCGTTGGACAAAAACTAGCAACTGGTGTTGAAGGGCTGTCTTTTGAACCACAAGCACAACTTATTTATCAACATATTGCCTTTGGCACTCTTTCAGATATTGATGGCTTCCAAGTTAATATAAAGCCCCCTTATCAATGGTTGGTCCGTATTGGAGGGCGTTTAACAAAAACAATGCTTCCTATTGAAAAAGATCGTGTTCTTTCTTTTTATGGTAAATTGAATGTCATCAAAGCTTTTGGTGAGGAGCGCACTATCGATGTTATGGAATCTTTCCATCTCGATTCTATGGGCTCTTCCCTTGAAGGTGGGCTTGGCATTAACGCGCAGCTTTCTAAAAATATCGCACTTCATGCTGACGTTAATTACCAACATAAACTTCAAAAAGCCGGGTTCTCTGGAATTAATTTTTCCGGAGGAATGCGTTATCGCTTTTAGAAATCTTAGCTCTCTATTTTGACGCATAAGCAGCGCTGAGATGAAAACAGTGCTGCTTAACTACATTACAAAAAACCGTAATGTGTCAAAAAGTAGTTCATTTTTAGCAAAACAAAGAAAATATCTTAAGGAACATCTCTATGCATAAGAATCTTTTGTTATGTACAGCCGCTTGTGCTTTATTTTTTTCTTCTTTTAATTTCACATCTACCAGCACCGCCTCTGCTCTAAGCCCCCAGAAACGCCATGCCATTGAAGGGATTATGAAATTACCTGAACAATATCGCCGTGCTATTGATTTAATAAACACACCAACACAAGCAGAAAAAAATCTTGAAAAGATAGCCTCTGGCGCCATGATGGAGGATAATTCGCACTTCAATCAAGCACTTCAAGAAGCATTAGATGATTCAGGAACTCAAATTAACAGATATTTCTCAGGGATCGGTCGTTATGCAACTCCTGATCATAGAGAGGAAATGCGGAAAGAAAGAGATTCTATATACGCTCGTGCTATGTCAGAGCAATTTAATCGTGATGCGTACCGCATGATGCAAGCCAGAGCAAAACTTGAACAATTACGTCAGAATCGATTAAAAACAAGAGAAAATTTATTACGTGGCTACGACAAAGCAGTTTCCGATGCCGTAAAGGCGGCAGCAATCCTTGAAGCTGATAACCAACAGCGTGTTAATGCTGCACACCAACAATGGGTAAGCCAAGACAATCGTGATTGGCACAAACTGCAAAATACAGCAGAAATATTACATAAGGCGGCACAAGTGGATACTGCCTTACAAGGACAAAACAAGGAACTTTCCAATACTTTACGCAAAGCAGTATTAGAGACTTTGAACGCGGATGGAATAACCAACGTGGAGAGAAAAGAAAAAACATCCCCTCCTCCAACGGACACTTCATCCATAAGAACAGGTCATGGAATGAGACAGCCTAAAATAAATGAAAATTCGCAATCTGATATTGATCCCCAAACAAACACCACTTCCTCGGAATCAAAAACAACTCTTAATACATCAGCAAAAGCGCATATGAATTTGCTCCCAAAGGTTGAGAATACTGCTACCGCGGCTACAGAGAGCACCTCTAAACTTACAGATGATGATAAAGCAACCGCAGCTTCTACTTCTCTTGATGGAACAGACAAAAGCACAACTCTTACACCACAAGGAGAAAGTTCTTTAACCATGCCTATTGCGATGTTTGCTGTTGGGTTTAGTGATGTCAACAATCAAAATATCTTGTTAGACAATATGCAAATAACAATGTTTGAACCCAAAGATCATCCAGAGAGAGGCGTTTTCTTATCATCTTATGGCAATAAAAGCACCTTTTCTTCTAAGGTTCAAGCAAAACAAGATGGTATCCAAGCAGATATTCGCTATGCTGCATTGCAAGCAGGAGCAACACTAATAGCGCTAAAAGATCAAAATATCAGCAGCAACTTTGGTCTTTTCGGAACATATGGGAAACTGTCTTTTACTCCTAAAAACAAGGAGAGCTTTCAAAAAAATATGTTTGATAAATGGTCACTCACCGCATATGGAAATATTCAGCATGACAGTGGCATCTATGCAAGTGCCTTTCTCTCTTATGGAATTTTCAAAGAAAATCACGCTACAGCTCTCATCAAACATACCTCAAAAGTGAAGAATAGTAAAACATTAGGAGCCGCTGCAACTGTTGGTCAAAAACTGTCAACCAGTTTGGAAGGTGTAATCCTAGAACCGCAAGCACAACTTGTTTATCAACGTCTCATGCTTGGTTCTTTATCAGATAGGAGCTCTTTCTCAGATGACGATAACTCTAAAATAGACATAAGTAATCCTTATCAATGGCTGCTCCGTATTGGCGGACGTTTAACGCAAAACAAAGGACATGCTGTTTCTTTCTACGGCAAACTGAACATGATCAAAACTTTTAGTCAAAATTTTCAGCTTGCAGCTATGGGATCTTTAATCGAAGGTGGTTTTGGTATTCACACACACTTATCACAAAATATTCAGCTTCATAGTGATCTCAGCTATCAACATAAATTCAAAAAAGCTGGCATCTCTGCAATAAATATTTCCGCTGGAATACGCTATCACTTTTAAAAATACTTGTATTCCTTATCTTGAAATATGAAGAGATCTCATTATGTTTCGTTTTGTCTCTTACAAAAGAGACATAATGAGGTCAAAGTTTTACTTTTTATGAGAGAGGGGGAAATATTTTAGGAATACATCCATATGAAAAAAAGCTTCTTACTATACACAGTTTCCGGAGTTCTGTTTTATTCTTCCAGCGGTTTGTCTTATGCTATTCATAGTACAAATCCATCAACAACGATAGATTCTTCTTCTCTACAACCTGCTCGTGTCAAGTCACAAATAAATCTATCCGGAGTTTTTGATCCGTATAAAGATCCATATGATGGAATCGGGCGAATTATGCCATCATATCCATCTTCAACCCCTAATGGCCTCCTTCCCCCTACAGCACCTAGCTCCACAAGAACGAGCGCAAGCCCTATTTCTACAGGAAGTAAACTTACAACGCCTACTTCTACAAGCACTCTACCTCCCAAAACACAACTTGAAGGAAATTCAGCTGGAAATATAATTTCTTCTTCAAAACAAAACTCTGATCTTAGTCAAGGAAGTACACAAACACCAAAGACTAAAGTTACAGAAGGTGTACAATCTAACCCTACAACACAAAACACTCCTATTATACAATCTTCAACAACAAGAATGGAAGCAAAATCTAGAAGACGTTCAGGGGCGCCCTCCTCTTCTGCAGACTCTTCCAGCGAAAAAACACTATCGAATTCTGCTGTGTCTTCACAGCCAGAACCTACACAACCTTCACCGAATTTACAACCAGCACTTACAAAGTCTGAACCTACAAGAACGGAACCTACAAAACCAACAACAGAGCAAATACCAACATCTAATGAACCAGAACTCGCACAGCCAATATCTTTAAGAGTAGAAACTGAAAAACCAACATTACTGGTACCACCAAAATCTGCAAAACCAGCGCCAGTGCAATCTTCATCTGCACAAAAAATATCTGAAAAATCAGAGATTGAAAAACCAATATCACCAATAAAACAACCTGAAAAGTCTACACAAATTGAGGATATAAGCGCTGGAGTTGAAGCTAAAAACGGTAAGACCATAACGCTACATAACAAAAAAATTCAAGACAATGGTTTTGCTGTACATGCAGAGGGAAATAATTCAAAAGTCAACATGATAGGGGGAACAGTTGATGCGCGTTTTGTTGCACTAAGTGTATCAGATGGTGGAGAAATTGATGCTACAGGCATTACTGTAACAGCAGAAACAGCTGGTTTGGTAAACATGGAGGGCACAATCAAACTTAAGGATTCAAGCGTCCATGTCACGGGAAATTATGAAGCAGACGGTATTATTTTCCGCAACAATCCGTATAATGCCCCTAGAAAACGATATACACGCAATGCTGAAAGGAACACCAATGCCGTTCAAGAACAAGATGTAGCCAATATTGCTGATAAAGTAACCCTAGAGAATACAAAGCTTTTCGTTGAACATGGTAGCGGTATCAACCTTTATGGAACAGGCGTAAACGGGAAAGTCAACCTTAAAAATTCAGAAGTTCATGCCGATATTTTATTAAAAAATATCAAGAACGAAAGTGCCTCCACAAACACCATTACATTAGTTGCAGACCACTCTTCTTTAGAAGGTCGGGTAAGAACTTCTAAAGATAATAGAACAGTTTTTGATCTAAAAGAGAGGACGAAATGGCTTGTAAAGGCGAATAAAAATGCCACAAATAATGATAATATTTTAAATGACTATAGACAGTTTGGTGTTGATGAAAAATCATACTCTAATCTTTCTGAATTGCACCTTACAAACAGCGCCATTATGTTTGACAAGCCCATTGAGGGACATTATCAAACTCTGTTTATAGGACCTAATCTTTCGCAAGAAGACGAAACAACTCACACAGCAGCGGTTTATAGTACAGCGGGTCTTGCAGAGATTTATGTAAACACTCAATGGGATAAACATTCTCCTATCACGGAACAACAAACTGATCGCATTGTGATTAATGGTGATGTCTCAGGGAGTACTGTTGTTCACATCAATCTCCAAACCGATAGCTCTGCTGTTTGGGGAGAACACATGGCGTCACTTCCTTTAGGAACACATGGGATTTCAATCATTCAAGTTTCCGGACAAGCAAATGAAAATTCCTTCACGTTAGCAGGAAACTATATGACAATAGGGAAACAACCTTATAAGTATGTACTTACAGGCTATAAACCTGGAACATCTCATGAGAGCCAAAATCTTTTTGGTAAAAACAGTAATTTCTGGGATTTTCGCTTACAGAATGCCTACATTGATAAGGATAAAAAGGTTCGAGCCCTTTTACCACAGGTAGCAAACTATTTAACCATATCTAATACTTTGTTTTCTGCTGGATTTACTGATGTAAACAATCAAAACACGTTGTTAGACAATATGCGCACAACAGTATTTGGGGCAAAAGACAATAAAAAAAATGGTATCTTTTTCTCTTCCTATGGCGAGAAAGTCACCTTATCTTCCAACCGCGATCCATTACATTATGGCTATGGTGCTGATGTAAACTATACTGCTTTACAACTAGGTGTCATATTAGCCGCCTTGGAAGGTAAAGACATAAGCACACATTTTGGTCTTTTAGGAACATACGGAAAACTTGCCTTTACGCCAAAAAAGATGCAAGATTCTGAAAAGACAACTCTTGATAAATGGTCTCTTGCCGCTTACAGCAGCATCCAACATAGCAATGGTATATATCTAAACACACTTCTTTCTTACGGAACCTTAAAAGGAAATATTACCACAGCTCTTGTTGGGAATGCCGCCAAATTGGATGGTACCGAGATGCTTAATATATCTGCAACCATTGGTCAGAAATTAGCAACCAATACAAAAGGGCTGGTCTTTGAACCACAAGCTCAATTCATTTATCAAAATCTCATGTTTGATATTTTCTCAGATACCAATGGCTTAAAAGTAGACATGGGCAATCCACATCAATGGTTGATCCGTTTTGGTGGACGTTTAACAAAAACGATAATGGCTGTTGAAGAAAACAAGGCTGTTTCCTTCTATGGTAAAATGAATGTTATCAGAACTTTTGGCGATGGTAAAACAATAAAAATTGCTGATACCTTTCATGTTGATCCTACCGGCTCTTCAGTTGAGGGAGGCATGGGGGTGAATGCATATCTTTCTCAAAATATCGTACTAAACGCCGATATCAGCTATCGGCAAAAACTGCAAAAAGCCGGTGTATCTGGCACCAATTTGTCTGGCGGAATACGTTATCGTTTCTAAAGCAGAAGTTAATTTTAACTTAAATAAAAAAGGCAGCACAAAGTGCTGCTTTTTTATTTAAATTTATATATTTTTTAATTCTCAAAAATCATTATCACATCAAAGAAGATTTTGACTTATAATATTTCTTTTGCATATTGAATAAAAAACTAAATACCATAACATTCTCTCATCAAAATACCCCATGCATAAAATTTTATGTCTTATATTATCACCACACCTCAAGCGATGATGTTTTTACAGCACAACAGAATAAGCATTTATGCCGATTTAAAAAAAGTCAGCCCCTTCTTCGCTGTGGACGCTCCATTTATTTTAGATGATGTACATTTAATATACCTGCTATAAAGACTAGTATCTGGTATAAATTCTTAAAGGCAAGTTTTTCCTCTAAAATCTCAATGCTACAGCAGCTCCATTATAAGACAAGATATTGATTTATAAAGACAATTAATTGTTTTCCATGTTAAATGAGAATCCAGAATATCGTCAGATTCTTTCATTTTAGACCTGTTCCATGTTGAATCAACAAAAACCATATCTCTTACAAGTGACAAGGGGGAAGAGCCATAGGGATAAAAAACTATTAAGAAAGGATTAAAAATGCCTCTAATGAACTATCTCAAGTGCCAAGGGCTGTAGCAACATTGGGATCAAACAAAGAATATGACAGTGTTGAAAAATATAACAATATCAACTTGCTCTTTTATTAAGCATAAAGATGGTCGCGCCCTATAGATTTTATATTATTTCCATGGGAACTTTCTTATTATACCATTCACAAGCACCGTTGCATCAAAGATGTCGTTGCGCCGCCCCACAAACACCATCACGAAATAGACTTGAGAGCTTAGATATCTCTTTAAAACAAGGCCGTGAATTAGGAATAACAAATCCATTCTATTTTGAGTATTTTGTCGTGCATGAAGGACATGCCCGCAGTAAAAAACACAATAAAAAAAGCGTGAAACAATGCGGAATCTTCATTATTTAACAGATAGTGCTTTAGATACTTTTGAAAGACATAAAGCTAAATTAAAGAACGGCGGAACAGAGGGAAGCTGATTTCTACCTCTTTATTCTTTCCCAATGAGATTGCCTCCCCATTTCAAATATTACGCCAACAAAGATATACGCACTATATCCACTCAGATCTGGATGCTCTCTCCAATCTGACATACAAAAACTAAAAACAGCAGAAGGAAATAATAAACCGCTTTAATTTTTATCTCAAGCATATAGATTTAAACAACGAACCGCGTCATATCACCACACTTTAAAGGACAATATTTCCATGAAGCTTATAGGCAATATTCATCACATACTCTTCATCATTCATGCTTTTTGCTGACTTGGTGGTTATGGCGGAGTGAACGCACCAGATCCCATCCCGAACTCGGCCGTGAAACACTCCAGCGCTGATAGTACTTTGCCTTAAAGCAAGGAAGAGTAAGTCGCCGCCAGATCTGCTAAATGCAAGCAAAAGACTCAATTATAAACCTTACATTACCACAGCCCCAAGGAAGCTGTTTTTAAGGCATCACAGGCTGGTCTAAATATTCTCTTGATCGCGCCTCTCCCTAAACTAAAAAATGAAGCTCCCTACTGACTTAGTCTGCAAACAATTCTCTGTAAATAATCCGCCTTCTCTGAATTCTCTTCTAGCCAGCTTCTCACCGCATGCGGTTCACATCACGACACCTTAAAAGACATTGTTTTAAGAACAGCGTTTTACAGTACATCAGGATAATAATTTAAATACCAAAATGCACTTAAAACACGTCTACTCACTAAACGCACTATTTATCCAAATCAACTGCCCTACCTAATCATTGTCATGACTTAGAACAGCCCGTATTAAGCAGATTTGATCATTCCTCTATTTCTTTTGCACGTCCAGATAGTTGTATAGCTCTAGAAAGATCATTAACTGCATTTAAATGTGTTTGAAGTAATTCACTATTACGCTGTAATTTTTCTTGTAAATCAGACAACAAACTTTCAACCTCATGCTCAATATCTTGATTCATATAGCGCTTCACATCACTCATGGATTTATTAAGATCACGCAAACCACGTATTTTACGCAAATTTATTTCTTCGTAATCTGGAACACCACTGCTCTCTAGCATATTGCTTTCATAATCAACAACTTGAGCTAATCCTTTAACAGCAGCAACAAATTTTGTCATCGCCCAATCACGATCAATAAGGTTGTTATCAAGAACTTTTGCTTTTGCCGCAAAACTATCATCACCATATTGCACTACAGACATTTTTACTTCCCCTTCAACACTATTGTTCAATCTTACTTTCAAATGAGGGAGACTAAACAGGTTCTCTTCAATGCTGATACACTCAACCAAGCTCGTGGTGCAAACATTGCTCAAACAACAGCACGACAATCCTTCAAAGCGTATACCACTTCAACTTTCAACGCGTTCTCTCAAATATTTTTCTTGCTTTGCTCCAAAACCATCATTGCGGCTATACTAGTCCATAAAAACGCTATAGACTTAAACCTTACAGCAATATCGAAACTTCCATATTTGCTCTGTCTATTTCGCCTTGCCGATTTTATCTTTGCCGATTTTATCACGAGCTCATCTTCAACAGAAAATAACAATGCTTTCACGAGAACTTCAGCCACAAAAAATATCTGCCGACAAAAAACCGCAGTCTATCTTGCAGCATATAAAGACGTAAGCCCATTAAAAATTTCAGCATTTTACTGATAGAAGCACTTTACCCTCCATAACCTTATGGCTCTCTCTGCACTTAAACTTGTATACCTTCCAGCGCCCCATAAGATGGCGCCCAACAAGATCAGTTTGCACCCATTCAAAAGGACACCCCCTCTCCCATGCTCTTTCTGCACACATGCAGTATTTCGCATAAAACACAAAAAGAATGTTCTTTTGAACAGATCAGCCATACAGCAATATAAAAAAAGACATCTTCAAATAGCTAAACAGCCATCAATCTTCCTTTTTTAAATTATCATTCGCTTTTCTTTGCAATGAACGACTATATAAGATTTTTTGAACCTTTTCAAGAGTTTCTTAGCCAATCAGTTCGATACGTCTTCAACCGCATATTTACGCGCTTGTTTTAAAGAAATATCTCTTAAGTGCACCCAAGCCTATTTCGCACCGCGGCCCATCAATGGTATAATGATAAATCTTCCATGACATGTATAAAATCCATTGAGCACTTTCCATCTTTACGCTTAATAAAAGAAGCAAGCCAGCACCATCACATATTTTTCTAACCCCTTATGTTCTGATACCCTTGGCACTTGAGACGGTTCATAAAGCATGGCCTTTCTTGTACAATTTCTCTGCGCATGGGAGCTCCCTGCTTGTAACTGCAAAAGACGTTGTTTTGGTTAATTCACCACGAAACAGATTTGGAATGAAAAAATTTCCAGTATTAAGGAATCTAATTCAAGTTGAATAACGATAGATTATCATCTATAAATCAAAATATTATCCAATGCATAATGCTTAACGCTCCCCCCATTGATATTTTCAGAATTTTCACAGCATCTTCTTACAGATTATTTCATTCCATAACACAGTTTGCTCTTAATATCGCGACTTTACATGTGCTACTGGTATAAAAACAGAGAAACAATCATTTTATAATCAAGGTACAATTTTTGTTTACGATCTTTCTCTCGTTTTCAACCTTTTAAATGCAGCTCTTCTCTTTCATAATCATCACATTTCAAATCTATTCCATGTTGAATAAATTAAAATCACTTGCTTGCACATCACAAACAACGCCCTGATGTGTTGATAAAATACGCTGAAAGAAAAAGACTTCTTATGAACCTTAGCAAATGCCAAGAACTATAATAAACATTGGAAGCAAGCGTACGATGATTGTGACTTGCTCTTTCATAAGTATAAAGATGATAGCATTTTATAGATTTTTATATTATTCAAAGTTTATATTATTTCATGAGAGCTTTACTGTTATACTATTCACATTTACCGTTATACCATTTACGAATGTCATCGTAAAATGTCTTTCGTGTGCGTTAAGAGATATTTCTTTAAAACAAGTACATAAATATGCAATACAAATATACTAATATACAACATAAGTATATTTCTTTTGGAGCGTTCTTTACTTTTGTGCAAAACATGCCCCATTAGAGCAGCATTAACCAATCTTGCTATGAGATAAACGATCAGAAAACATTTTTATCTTCCGCCGCTCACCTTAAAGGACTAAGATCTTAACTCAATCGGCTCTGTACGCAGTCCGAATTTTTGTCAAACGATCTTCTCCTGACTTTCCCCTCATCTGCTTCACTTAAACGAAAGACTCAACAAATAAACCTACGAATATTCATCGTACACTAAAAAATACTTAAACGTTCCAAGAAAACTTATATGTCTTATATTACCGTTATAAATGACAGTGCTTTATAGCATAACAGGATAAAAAAAGTTTCCAGCAACACAAAACTTACAAAATCAATCAATAGTCCTTTTAAAGCTTTCTTTTTTAGGATTCACAATACTCCAACTCCTTAAGCTTTTATAAAAAAAGGAACGATTTTAAGCTTGCCGAATATGTTGTATCAGCATATATTACAGATTGTAACATATTGTTATTCATAAAATCACCTCAAAAAGAACAGAAAGAGGTTTTTATGGCTGATCTCGTAAAAGCCGCTATGCTTTATTCAACCTTGATTATCACCATCAATGCTTTTGTTGTTATTTTAGTTCTCGTAATAGAAATATACTAAGCATACTCTTTTGGCTTTTTATAATCTGTGCAAATGAGCATCTTAATTTCACATAAGAGCAAAGCAAAATTTTAATTCTACAGATAAACCACACACCCAATTTCAAACATCGCTTGCAACTATTTGAGTATAAACTCTGCTTTTTGTATGCATTTTTAACCATCAGTGTCCGTCTTTTCACGCTATCTTGAATCTCAACTTCACTCCCACCTTAAAAAACGAAATTTTCTATCAGATATGATCTGTAAATAATTTGTCTCTTTATTGAGTAAATTTCCCCTTCAGGGCATATCACAATTCTAAAGAATAATATTTCATGAAGCTTATGATAATCTATTGAACACCATCTTTACCCTTATGAGAGAATAAACCAGCAGCATCACACACTTTTCCAGCCCCAAATGTTGCCAACAAACCTTTAGCACTTGAGATAATTCATAAGAGGCATTTTTACGTCTTTCTTCAACAGTTTTTATCCACACGGCTCTCCCCGCTTGTACCATGCAAGAAGATGGTTTTAATTAATTCAACCGAGAACAGATTTGGAATAAGAGAATCTTACGTTATTCGAGATCCTTATTCAGTATAAAATAATTAAATTATTTTTATAAATCAAAGTGTTATTCAGAAAAACATTCATCACACACTCGAGAACAAAAAACACCTCATACGTAAAGTTTTATATGCGCTCCACCGCTCAACATGATAATATCACGACACAATTAAGATAAAAAAATAACAAGGAAAAACCTTGCAAACTCAGAAAAGAGAGGAGAAAAATGAAAAGATGTGGAGAGCGCTCAATTCCTCACACATCCAGCAAAACCATCCTAGCAAAACTGTCTCACAACTTAACTAATGTTATAATATTCTCAAATCAAAAGAAATTTTTTAAAAATAGTTTGAGAAAAACATTTGAGTATGAAACGATAATAATTCTATTCAGAATGTTTTTCTCTTTATTAAAACAGAGAACGTAATTTCCAAACAAATGTTTCCTCCTAATTTTTCCGAAATTAGCCGCAACACTTAAAGACGATCTTAGTGTGATGAAACATTTATTTGTGATAAACGCAAAAAAACACCCCAAAGATAGATTTAATCTCATATTTTAAATACATGTAACCAAAACATTAAAAAATTAGCAGTAACACGTAACAACTCATTGGGAGGCAATACTATCTACAATTGAAAGCACTTTTGAGCTGAACAAATGACAGTATAGCATACGTTTACACAAAGAGTACTGATCGTAAACGACTAATTCTTGAAGCCATAAAAAGACTCTCTAAAAGTTAGAGAGAGCCTAAAAACGCAATAGAATCAAGAACTAAAAAATTCCTTATTTATTGAACTGTATGTTTTTAATTAATGCCAAACATAAGTTCCATATATGCTTGTCTGGCATGTTGGCAATTTTTAGATTTCTCCATAGAAGATTGATCCAGCTTTTCACATTTTTTTGCCCACTCTTCGAGTAATGTTTTATCTTTCTTAAATTCCGCTACGCTGTAGTTTTTTTCGCAACCAGCAACGACAAGTCCAGTACAAAGCAGCAATGCTGTAATAATAACTTTATTCATGATTTAATTTCCTTCCTTTTTCTCTTCAGTTTTTTTCTCGTCATCATGTACAAAGCTTGAACCAGGCCAATCTCGGGCATGAACTTCACGATACGCTTTATCTGCGTTTTTACAATTTTGAGAATCTAAATCCTCTGATATCATGCATTTCATTGCCCATTGCTCGAGTAATTTGGGATCCTTCTTAAATTCCGCTAC
Source organism: Bartonella sp. AP9QHHD (assembly GCF_042195625.1). Classification (NCBI taxonomy): domain Bacteria; kingdom Pseudomonadati; phylum Pseudomonadota; class Alphaproteobacteria; order Hyphomicrobiales; family Bartonellaceae; genus Bartonella; species Bartonella sp. AP9QHHD. The sequence continues at coordinate 14,266 of NZ_JBHIOP010000045.1, forward strand.
GCTATAAGTTTTTTCACAACCAGAAACGACAAGTCCAGCACAAACCAGCAATGCTGTAATAATGGCTTTATTCATCAATAAATTCCCCTTTTTCAAATTTACAAAGTTTAGGACACAATTTAGGGCCTTAAAAAAAGTTCTACATATGCTTGTCGAAGGTTTTTACAATTTTGAGAGGATTTGAGCGGTGAATCATCGTTCTCACATTTCTTTGCCCATTCCTCGTATAATTTTTCATTTGTTTTAAATTCTTTTACACTATAAGTTTTTTCACAACCAGTAACAGCAAGTCCAGTACAAAGCAGCAATGCTGTAATAATGACTTTATTCATAATTTAATTCCCTTCCTTTTTATCTTCAGTTTTTTCTTGGTCGTCCTTTCCAGAGCCAAAAATTCCCCATTTTTTACGAGTTTCTAATTCAGCTTGTTCTGCGTTTTTACAATTTTTTGAATCAAAACTTCCTGCAATAAAACATTTCTCTAACCACTGATTGAGTAATTTGGGATCTTTCTTAAATTCCGTTACGCTGTAAGTTTTTTCGCAACCAGCAACGAAAAGTCCAGTACAAACCAGCAATGCTATAATAATGGCTTTATTCATCAATAAATTCCCCTTTTTCAAATTTACAAAGTTTAGGACATAATTTAGCACCCGATTAAAATTGTACATTCGGTTCATTGTGCATTTTCAAAAATTTTAAAATCCACTTCTGTACGCGAATATTTTATTAACAATATCTTTGGGTTCACATCCCCTCCTATATTGTGACCTTGCGTCTACTTTCCTTTGCAAATACGTACACTTCCAACGCAAACATGTTAAATCATGAAAACTGCCTTTCATTTATCAGACTTGCATTTGTAACATTATCTGCACGGCAGCTCTTTGTATTTGAAGTGTTAAAACTTCAGCAAAAATTCTGATATCTTGACATTCTCAAAAAGCTTTTTAATCATTTCTTTTCCTTCAAGAACCTTTTGGTAACGAGAAGCAGCACGATATCTTACCCAAAATTCGTCATGCCTATACCCATTGCAAATTCCCTGCAAACGAAAGAATACAGCTTTTAATCAACTAATTGCGCTCTTATCATTTCTAAACCACCGGAAAAGAAAGAAAGCTTTAAGTCCCCCTGTACTTTTTAAAAGCCAATAGAAATGCTAAAAAAGCGATCTTATACATTCCAATTGAAGAAAAAAGCCTATTGCCTTGCGTACCATTACAACTGGCATTAAATATTTAAGACTATAAAATCATATAAATGTAAGAAATATTTTCTATAATATACTCAATGACTTCTTTTGTTTATTAGGAAAAATTATAGCGCGTCAATATCAGTAAATTTTACTTATTTTTATCCCCCCCTTTATAAACAATGAATATAATTTAATAAAACGGATTGCTGCATAACAGAAAAAAATAATCAAGGCTACTCTTAATTACATTATTTACGCATGTATTAAGTACAATAAACAAAAAAATAACCTGATGTTTAAAATCATTATCAAGATAATTTTTATGGAAGAATAAACTTATCTACTCATCTAGCGGATAAGATCACAAGTAGTATGATGATTATCACATTTATAGGGAAAAGTTTGAAACGGAGAATTTTTCGCAAACTCATAGCTCTTTCATGCGATGATACAGAACCTTATGAAAAACAACTTGAATGAAGCAACCATCATGAAAAAGGAAGAGCACTTTTATTATTAACTTCGTATAAAAACAATCGATATCATCTCTAGAAAAAGCATTCAAAGCAACGAAATTATCGTATCATTTTTTACACTTTTCCGTATTTTTGTGAAAGCAATTCGCGGACCTCATCAGCTATTTTAGTTCCACGACTTGCACAACTGACCTTAATCAACCGATGCAAACTTTCTGGTATATCAATCGTGAGGCGCTTCATACCTCCACTCATGCTCCCTTTGTGGCTTCCTACCCATGCATCCGCTGTTAAAGGGATTGATTTATTCGTTGGTTTTGTGCCGATTTTAATTTTTTTATTCATCGTGCTAACTCCTTGATTTCCGCTGCAACCGCTTCAATCTCTGCTGCTGCTGGTCCTTGCTTATCAACTTCATAAACCGCCTTCCCCTGTGCTGCTGCTTCTGCAAAAATCACACGCTGCGCAACGCTAGAAGAAAGAACATGTACGGGGTATATGCCAAGAGCTTCGTTCACATCACGCCCTATCGCTGTATTGACGATTTTACGATTAATAACAAAAGCAGATTTGAGATTTTCTTTATAAACACGTGCTTCGTCAATCAGCTTTACAATTCCATCCGCTGCCCAAATATCATAGGGACTAGGCAAAACAGGGATAAGCACCAAATCCGAAGCCATAAGAGCACTACGAGCAAGATCAGTTACACGCGGAGGACCATCGATAATAATATGATCATAACCATGACCAATCTGTGTAATCTCTTTGTGAACCGTTGCACGCGGTAAACCAATAACCGAAAACAAAGGTGCATCTTCACGCGCAGCAGCCCAATCCAATGCGCTTCCCTGTGGGTCAACATCAATAAGCAATACCCGTGTACCAGTACGTGCAAAACTGGCAGCAAGATTAACACTCAACGTCGTTTTTCCGACACCTCCCTTTTGATTCAAAAGTCCAATGATCATCCATTACGCCTTTCAGTATTATCGTTTTTACGATTATACTGAAAGTAATAAAAGAAACAAGCATCCAATACGTGCAAAATAATCATTTCTCCCATTTTCAGGATAAATAATAATAGCCCGCAATTTTTTATAATATTCTTTAACATGAGCAAAACATTATGAAGATGATATTCTTGAAAATAACAAAATAAATTTAAAAGAGGCATGCTCTTCCCCCCACCCTAAAACGAAGATTCTTAAATCCATGTCGATCTGTAAACAATGCGCTGTAAATGATCCAGCTTCTTATTTTGCACCGGCCTTTTGGGATTCTCCCTTCATGCAATCCACTTAATGCAACTCTACAAACAAGCTCCACTCTGAATATACAACAAACTATAAGGAGAATTCATTGTTTTGCACGTTGAATGAGAGAGCCGAAATCAGGAAGATTCTCTCATTTCATGCCTCTTATATTAAATTAATCAAAATCATATCTCTTGTACGTACAAGCAGGGCTGGCGTGTGGGTAAAAACTGTACAAGAAAGGATTTAAAATGCTTCTTATGCAGAATCTCAAGTACCAAGAACTATTACAATATTGGAGGTTGGCAAATATAACAATGGTACCGACTTCCTTCTTCATAAGCGTAAAAAGGGTGGTGATCCATGAATTTTATACTCTTTGACGCTCGACAGAGTAAAATGGGCTTAAGAGAAATAAGGGTACCTCTAGCAAGCGCGTAAACAAACAACACAATGAAATGTCTATGCTGAGTAAACACTATAGATTATCCATAAAGACCAAACATCCGTCTTTTATAAGATCGCATAACGAACATGTTGCGGAGTGAGATATTTTGCATCTTACAGCTCATTTTTCCCAAATAGATCTTCTCGACAAAAAGAATATTTTTGTTAAGATGCCACTGAAAAACTTACCTTCATTATGTTCTTTCTATATACCAGACCAGAGGGTATCGTGAAGATCGTGCAATTGGGAATAAACAAAAATGAATTTACAACAAATTGAACCTGATATTTTTATCAGCGCCCAACTTAGCATAGAAAATATCAAAACATTGGCACAAGCTGGTTTTAAAACAATTATCTGTAACCGCCCCGATCACGAAGAGCTCCATCAACCTGACTTTTCTAGCATTAAAACGGTCGCAAATGAATATGGCATAAAAGCCTATCACATTCCCATTTCTCCTCCAACTATAGAAAAGTCAGCTGTTGAAACCATGCAAACAATTTTAAAAACAGCCTCTCTGCCTCTTCTTGCCTATTGTCATCACGGATCACGCTCGCTGCATCTTTATCGTTTAGCGCGTCTTTAAACAGAGGGTTCGCACATTTCCTACGCACCTTAAAAGACGAAAATTCTTAAATACGCATCGATTTGTAAAAAACAATCTGTCAATAATCTTTGTTTTGCGCCTTTCCTTTGGCTTGCCACTTCATAAAACTCTACAAGCAAGCTTTGCTCCTCAATATACAACAAGCATACACACCCGAAGCCATAAAAATGCGTGAAAATTCATATGATGATCGAAGAAAATTATTTTCACCTCACCTTTTATCACTGCTCCACCTTCTTTTTCTTTTCCTTTACCAATACGAGCTCATTCGTACGCCACAGACACCTAAAACGACAGTAAAACCACTAAGAAAACCCATATTCCGAATAAACGGCATGCAGAGTATTTTATAAAAAAGCCGTAAGCCATAATCTATGATTAACTGCGACATATTGATTTATAACAATTAATTATTTTGCACGTTGAGTGATAAATCCTAATACCGTAAGATTCTCTCAAGTCTATTTATAGTGAATCAATCAAAAGCGTGTTTCTTGCATGTCACAAGCAAGAAATATTCGTGTGAAATAAAACGAGTTAAGAACAAACTCTCATAAACGCTCTCAAATAGCCAAGACTGTACAACACTAAAGGCTTGTCAATATAACGGATGGTGTCGGATTGCTCTTTTATTAGGCATAAAGATGATAGCGCTCAACGGAGCTTTCAAGATACCATTCATGAGAGCCATCATGAAAATGAATATGAGAAGCGTTGAGAGATATTTCTTTAAAAGAAGTGCATAAATTAGCAAAACAAGGATATTCCAGCATTTTATTTTACCTGTAGGGCGTGATATCCTATTCAAAGAACAACAAAAGCCTGAAGCTGTTATTTTCATGATTTAAGAGATATTGCTCTGAACCCTTTTGAAAGTAGCAAAGCCTAATTTAAAAAAGACTGTCATCTGGACTGATTTTCCCCTTTATAACTTCATATTTTTCCCCAATAAGGCTGTAAACCGGTTTCAGAGATTATCCAAATGAATATAGCAATAGACTCTCCCCATCTGGTATACAAAAGCTGTAACAGCAGAGAGAGCACTAAAGCGTTTTAATCTTTGTCTCAAACATACTGCTCGCGTTGAGGAACACTAAAGAAAAAGTTTTATAAGAAAAACAATACGATACAGTCACGAATAGACCGAACATAGATTGGAAAGATGTTCTAACTTTTATCCAATATTTCTATCAAAAAACAACAAAACATTATTGGCTTTGTATTTTCATATCCTTACAAGACTGTCTTTCCTTTTCATTATGGGCGTTACATTTGTGAAAGACAAAGGAAATATATGGATAGTTTTTAACTTGAAAATCTGAAAGATTGACGTGTTACGACAACAAAATTGTGCCTTTATCCATCAAAAGCATTAGAAATTTTGAAACAATACACCTGCTTTCTCGCAATGATTTCTTTTATCTACAATCAATCGCAGTCTCCTTAATATGCATTCCCCATCACAATATACAAGAGAAACGAAACTTAAAGCATTTTCCAGCAGCTTCATTCTCGTTTACGTGATTGGTCAGCACGAAAACTGCTGCTGACCACTAATCTTCTTCACAAGACTCGACAAACAAAACTTTTTTAAAAATATTCATTACATAATACAAAATATCACATGCGTAAGGTTACACGAACCAACTCTCATCATAAACGATGATACAGCATAAATGACATAATAAGCCAAATTAAAAAAAAGAAACAATAAACTTTTAAATAAAAAAAGTCATCAATTAAATTTTATCAAACTATAAGCTTAAGATCGCAAGAAATTTTAAAAACAGCCTTTCTCCTTCTTCACGTCTATTATTGCTAAATAGGCTGGTTGCTTATTCTTTACTGCATCTTTTATGACGAGTTTTAACGGATCAGAAAGAAACAAGCAGTAAAGTTTTGAATGACAACAAAAACCATAACGTTAACTTTGAAAAAAATGATGCCAAAATCAGATCTTCAGATATTCGATTCTCCCTCTCAACAACGGAAAAAACATATATTCCACGATGTTTTGGAATATATCTTTGTGATTATAATCACTTTAAGTGCTATTTTTACAGCTCTTCTCTCTTTTTCAGATCAGTTTAGGACATATTTTTAAAAGTAAGCAGCCTATCCAACGTTGATAATGGTTGTACTGTCTTTAAAATTTCTTTTGCTTTTTTTTCATCACGATGCATTTGCGCAATCAAAGGTTCAAGCCCATCAAATTTTTCTTGTCCTCGCAAAAACTGGAAAAAAGAAACGATACAGCTTTCCCCATAAAGGTCGTCGTTAAAGTCAAACAAATAGGTTTCCAAAAGGGGCGCCCCATCCTTAACAACCGTTGGACGACAACCAAAGCTTGCAACACCATCATACAAAACACCGTTCGCACGACGCAAACGTACCGCATAAACACCATGAGCCAAACGAACTTGGGGAGGCAACATTTGATTAGCGGTAGGAAATCCCAAAAGACGTCCAAGTTTTTCACCTTGAATAATATTGGAGCGTATCCGATAGTGATACCCTAACAAATGGGCTGCTTTGTCCACTTCCCCTTGTGAGAGAAGTTGCCGAATAAAACTCGAGGAAATGATCAAAGATTGTGACTCTTGAGGACGAGCAACGCAAGGAACTTGCACAACCTCAAATCCATATTTCTCTCCCCTTTGGCAAAGAAGATGTACATTTCCACTTTTCTGATGACCAAATTGAAAATTTTCGCCTGTCACCACAACTGAAACATCAAAAACTTCCTTTAAAAACGACTTAATAAATTCGTCCGCTGAAAGAGCGGCAAACTGTGCATCAAAGGGCTGTTCAATCACGCCGTCAAAACCAAGGGTTTTAAAAATTTCAGCTTTTTCAGCTGCCTCTGTCAAACGATAGACAGGAGCTGAATGTTGAAAAAAACTTCTTGGATGGGGTTCAAAAGTTAAAACAACAGCTGGTTTCTTTTTTATACGCGCGAAATCAAGTGCTTTTTGCAACACCACCTGATGCCCACAATGAACACCATCAAAATTTCCAAGTGCCAACACTGCTCCCCGCCAAGCCGAGGGAAACATATGAATTCCCTGAAGACGCAAAAAATTAGTCATTACTGAAGTGCCCACATGATTGCTTGTGGTTTATAACCATGATGTTCAAGAAAAGAATGCAAAGCTTGCTTATCAACCACACCCTTTTGCGTATAATCATAATGATGAATCCCCCCCATAATATAAAGGGCATCAAGACCAAAGTGAGCCGCCCCCTTAATATCCGTTAAAAGACCATCACCAATAGCTAAAACTTGACTTTTTTCTACTGTTCCCCGTATTTTTTGAAGTTTTTCAAAGGCACATTCATAAATAGGCGCGTGAGGTTTTCCAGCAATGCGCACTTCCCCCCCTAATTGTTGATAAAGACGAGCCAATGCACCAGCGCACCAAAATTCTTTATTTCCATAATGGACAATCACATCTGGGTTCGCACAAATAAAAGGTAAATTCCGCGACCGCATGCGACGAAACATCTCCTCATAAGCAGAGGGTTCTTCGTCAAAATCTTCAAGAAAACCGCTACAGACGACAACAGAAGCCTCCCATTCTTCAACAAATTCACACTCTAACCCTTCAAACAGCACCAAATCACGTTGTGAACCAATGAAAAAAACTTTACGTGGAGCAGTCTGAATGAGATCGCGCGTTACATCCCCTGAAGTGATAATGGCATCATAATAGTCGCTATGAACATTCATGCTTTGTAATTGAGCAGCAACATCTTCCCGTAGCCGAGGAGAATTAGTTAATAAAATGACAGTTTTTCCCATTTGTCGGATTTTATACAACGCCTTCAACGCTGGTTCAAATGCATGCACACCGTTATGCACAACACCCCACACATCACAAAAAACAGCATCATAATGCGCTATAATAGTCTCAATATGGGTAAGTTCATTCATGGAGCACCTATCTCTATTTGTCATTTAAAGCTGTCTTTTACTTCAAAACTACTTACCGAAAGATAATACTTGTGTCATCTGCTTTCTCAAACCATATCCCAACTTTTTATCGTCTATAGAGATCATAAGAAATGATAAAATAACTAAGTTATCATTAAGTTGTGCAAAATTCTAAAATGCTTGATAGCAAAAGCTTATCATTCCCCAATGCTATTTTTCTCATAAAAATTTTAATTCTAACAACAACGACGTTGATAGAGTTTTTTATCTAAAATACTCAAATTCTTCACTGAGAAAATAAACGTATCCCCCTCTTAAAAACATGCATCATGAGAAAGCCCAATATATTTTCTCATTTCAAATTTGTTTATATTGAATCAATCAAAACCTATTCGCTTACATATTATAAGCAGAGAGCGTACAGATAAAAACACGTGAAGAAAGAAAAATAGCTCTTAGGCTCCCTTTCAAAGGCAAAAACTGTCGTAATATTTTGAACTGGCAGAGAGTATGTGCCGTCCGAGCATCTTTTTTTCAGTAAAGATAGCAATATAGCTTTTATCCCATTCATAGAGGCTTTTACGCTACATACTTTACGAAGCACCATTGTAAAATAGGCGCTAACATTGAGAAATATCTTCTAAAACAAACATGTGAATATACAACAATCAGATCTATAATGTTTTGAGTTTATTTTGCATGAGGGCTCTTTACTCATAAAAGCTTTCCCCTATCATCATGATATCTCAGACGCATCAAAACAAGTCATTTTGATTATTGGTTAAGGACAGCACCGTAAGCGGTGACTTGAGCTTAAAAACCAAGGTTTACCTTCGTAAAATGCATATCTGATGTCATGAGTTGAGTAAGCAAACCTTAAAACTTTGAAAGGCAAACAACCTCCTATTTTAAAAAATCTATCCGTCTCAAGAAAAACTATTTTTATTGCCAATCTCCTAAAATTACTTTATGAATCGAAAAATGTTTTGATCGCATACGCAACGATCAAAAGGGGTCTTGAAAACCCGAAACCCTAGCGTAAAAATAAACCCACTATGTGGGTATCCCGGAATTCCGGGAGATTTTGCTATGTCCAGGTGCTCCAAGCACTAAAAGCAAAATGCTGACTAGGGTTCAGTGTTTTCAAGCTCCCGGAATACCAATGCGAGGGCGCTCGCACCTGGAGGGGGAAAATGCAAGCTCAAAATCTTAATATTGATCTTTTTGTAGGCAAAAAAATTCGCTTTAGGCGAAAAGTGCTAAAAATGTCTCAAAAAACATTAGGGCATCATTTAGGTGTCACTTTTCAACAAATCCAAAAGTATGAAAAAGGCTTAAATCGCGTGAGCGCAGAACGTTTAAAGGAAACTTCCGATATTTTGAATGTTCCACTTGCCTTTTTTTACACTGATATCATAAAAAAAGACAACGCCCCGTACCATTATGATGAAATCGCCTCGAGCAAAGAGGAATATTTGCTTTTAAAAAGTTTTAGAGTCCTCACATCTGTCAAGCAGAAAGCGATTTTAAACTTAATTTGTGATCAAAATTAAAACGCTTTAAAAGCATAGCTATAAAGTGCTACACACCCTATTCTTGTCTTTCTCCCCACACCCCAAAAGGATGCCCCCCCCTCCTCAAACCGGTTGATAAACGATCCGCCTTTTCAAAAATAGCTCCTTCTCAGCTTCCCATTTCATATGGTTCCTTTCACAAAATTATATAAACAAGCCCTCCCTTGAATATTCATCACACTCTCTTATCAAAACACCCCATGTATAAAGTTTTATGTCTTATATCACCACACCCGCAAACAATAGCGTTTTACAGCACAACAGAATAAGTATTTATCTGTATTTAAAGAGTGGCCCCCTTTTCGCTATGGACGCTCTATTTATTTTAAATGATGTACATTTAATATACCTGCTATTAAAGACTTAGTATCTGTTATAAAGTCTTAAAGGCATATTTTCCCTCTAAAATCTCAATGCTACACCAACTCTATCATAAGGCAACACATTGATTTATAAAGATAATTTATTATTTTACATGTTGAATGAGAATCCAGAATATCGTAAGATTCTTTCATTTCAGACTTGTTCCATGTTGAATCAACCAAAACTATATCTCTTGCAGGTTACAAGTGGGAAGAGGCGTATGGATAAAAACTATTAAGTAAGAATTAAAAATGCCTCAAACGAACCGTCTCAATTACCAAGAGCTGTAAACAACACCCACAAGCTGACAAACTGTGTGATGGTGCAAGGCTTACTCCGTTATGAAGCGTAAAGATGGGGGGCTCAATGGATTTACCGTTATACCCTTTACGGATAACATGTAAGTTTTATGTAAAAATAACTTGCTGTATTTATACAGCTTTTTTACAGTGAGGGACGCGTAAATAAAAGTTAGGGAATAGGATTTTCTAACATTTGTCTACAACAGTAGCATTTTCTTTTCTTTGCGC
>NZ_JBHIOP010000046.1:0-109942 GCF_042195625.1 Bartonella sp. AP9QHHD
TGCACGAGCTTTAAGAGAAGCAAAAAAGCAAAAATGCGAACTCATAGAAATCAAACCTACCGGTGAACTGCTTATCTATCTGAAAGCAGATATTCCAATACCAAACTCAACAGCACACCCAGACAAACTTTTAGATTTGTCAAAGAATGAATATTACGAAATCGCACTCTCTAAGATGTAAAATTGATCATGCCAAAACCACGCCCTCCTCATCTCGTTAAACAAATTACCCAACATGGCAAAATCGTATGGTATGTACGTATTGGTCATGGAAAACGTATTAGAATACGCGGAACTTATGGAACACAAGAGTTTGTTGACAACTACAAAAGCGCACTTGCCGAATTACAAGGCATAATCCCTCCAAAACCGAAAATCGGCAAACTGATTGAAGGGTCATTTGCATGGCTGCTTAAACAATACTTTAACAGCTCTAATTGGCATAGCTACACTAAAGCTACAAAAAAACAAAAAGAACTCATCCTTATGAAGGTATGTGATACCATAGGAAACATTCCATACAAAGCAATTGAAAAGAAACATATCATAGCCGGCGTTGAACGACGCAAAGAAACACCAGCAATGGCTAGAAACTTTCTGAAAGCCCTTAATGGGCTTTTTAATTGGGCGATTGACCAAGGTCTTTTAGAAAATAATCCAGCCTTAGGTGTTAAAAGACCAGCCCTTCATAACAAAGATGGGTTTGCTGTTTGGACAGAAGAAGATGTTGAGAAATATTATCAAAGATGGTCCCATGGTACCCATGAACGCGTTTGGATTGATGTCCTTTTGTATACGGGTTTGCGTCGTGGTGATGCGGTCCGCATTGGCTGGAAAGATGTAAAGAATAATATCATTCATCTCAAAACAGAGAAAAGTAAATTCCAAACAGATGTCTTTCTACCTATTTTACCGGAATTAGCCAAAACGCTTGAAACTGGTCCTATTGGAGAAGAAACATTCATTTGTGGTAAAGAAGGTAAAAAACTAGTTAAAGAAAGTTTTGGCAACCTTTTTCGTGAGGCTTGTAACGTAGCGGGAATCAAAAAATCAGCACATGGCTTAAGAAAATTAGCAGCAACACGCGCAGCTAATTCTGGTGCAACAGTATCACAACTCAAAGCAATTTTTGGCTGGACAAATGATGCTATGGCATCTCTTTACACAAAGAGCGCAGACCGTAAAAAACTCTCTCTTGAAGCCATAAAAAAGCTTCAAAAAGATGAGGGATAGAGGCAAAAAAACTCAATAGAATCAAGATTCACCTATTCCCTTATATTAGACATAACTATTTTATTTTACTTACTTTTTATTTGCCTGTCACGCCCACCATTCAACTTTATAGTATAAATAAATTATTGAATTCTTCCAAGGTACGGGATGCGTAAATAAAGATTCGGAAATAAGATTTTGCAATATGCCTCTACAAAGGGCATACTTTACGGAGTGTTTCTAATATTTTTTACGTTCTGATAGCGCCTCTTAGGGGAAGCCATCTAAAAGTATCACAAACGTAATAACAGCCTCATTTTGCAACAGATTAGAAGTTTGATTTTAAAATTCTTTCCACAAGCATAGGCTTCCGTTCTAAAAAATATTGTTTGTTTCCTGATCTATCCCCTGTTTTTCTTAATTCTTTCATGTCTATTGGTATACAACTTGTTGTCCAAACAGTTAGATATAACCACAGTCACTTCGATAGATATAAAACACTTAACCTTAGAGCTGTATTTTGAGTTTACCAATTACAGATTATAATAAAATATTAAAAAGAGTAAAAAACACGATAAAAGCAATTTTTTTCATTCTAAAAATACATTTGATTTATAATCATGTTTTATTGTTTGCCATGTTGAATGAGAAATCCGAATATCGTAATGTTTTCTCATTTCAAACCTATTTATATTGAATTAAACAAAACCGTCTCTCTTACACGTCATAAGAGGAATTAATATTAAGTAAAAATTGTATAAAAAAGCACAAAAATGCCGATAAATGCCTCAAGTGCTGAGATCTATTGCAACATCGGAGGCTGACAAATAGGCAAAGTGTATGATAATGTCAGCTTATTTCTTCATAAGTGTAAAGATGATGGAGCTCAATGGATTTATCATTGTACCATTCACGAGCGCCAGCGTGAAGTGAGCTCTAAGAGATATCTCTTAAAACAAAGCCTGTAAAATGGCATTCTCCTCACACTGTATTCCTATTGAAATAATGATCACCTTGAACCGTGTGAGTTTAGATCTTCAAAGCTCATCTGCATAACATTTTAATGTGATTGTTATCCAATATTAAAATACTTCTAACATGATGTACAAACTATAAAGAAATAAGAAAAAACATTTGAAAATGTAAATATGAAATCTAAAAATTTAACTCTAAGATACAATCTATCTTCATTCATATAAATACACAGTATACATTCTTAAACCTATAAGACTAAGAAAACCTAAACATTGATGAAACCTATAACCCTACCTGAGAAACAGTGACAATCATGTTAAATCAAATTGTCCGCAAGTGTCTCTCATTGAAAAAAACAATATCTTATCTGGACGGCACATATAACATCTTTTTATACGAAAAAACTATAAAGAAGTAATTCGTTATGAATCACAGCTTCCAAGACAAGAAGATATTTTCCACCTCTTGTGCCATCTGTAAATTCTCATCATAAACAGTTCTAAATCGAATCCATCATGCCTTGTATCTAATCAAAATCGATCTTACCAAAGATCATGCTAAAAAACGTAATAATATTATTCATAAAAAATAAAAAAATCACAATAGATGTTTTTTGGCAATTTCACCAGCACTAGCAGCAATGCTTAAATCTAATCTAAGAAATAAAATATTCATTTTCAGAAAGATGAAAAGAAGCTCATAAAAAAGAGTTTTTGTAATCTGTTTCCTAAAGCATGTGATATAGTAGCAACACGCGGCAAGAATATGCAATGCTAAAGTTTCAGCAATCAAAAGCAATTTTTACTGAAAAAAGAGAAAACAGCATCATTTTATACTAAAACAGTCAACAGAAAACGTGTAGCAGCAAAATAAACCAAAAAACATCAAAAAGGTTCGGGATTATACAGAAAAATAAGCTAATAGAATAAAAGGAAAACTCTCTAACTTTTTATAGCCTATAAATATCATTTAAACATGGTGATCCCGACAGGATTCGAACCTGTGACCCACGGCTTAGAAGGCCGTTGCTCTATCCAGCTGAGCTACGGGACCCAACTGATTATTTTCTCAATTCAAAATAGCATCTTCAATTCAATGTGTCCAAGAATGCTGCCGATCACTGCGAAAATTATCAGAATAAGAAATAGCACGTCGAATCGATGTATGTTTCTTTTCTACACGGTAAGAGATAGCATTCTTACGTGCAAAAGCAATCGCTTCTTCCTTCCTATTAAATCGAATCTTTACCTGATTATTCATATCAGACGTTGCCGTGTAGCCCATAAGAGGTTCAAGCATTTTTGCTTTCATTGGCTCATACTCTAGAATCCAAAAAACTGTATTCCCCTTACCTGACTGCATAGCTGTCTTAGCAGGACTATAAATACGTGCGATCATGCCTTTTTCCTTCAGATTACACAACGCTTGGATGATAGTTTCTCACCACACGTACCCAATTGGGTCATTCTCACACACTCAATCAAATATGGTCGGAGCGATAGGATTCGAACCTACGACCCCCTGATCCCAAATCAGGTGCGCTACCAGGCTGCGCTACGCTCCGCCATTTACATTTACTTGATGCACATTTCCTAAAATTTTCACAACAGAAGTGCAAGAGAAAAACACACTTTTTTTTAATTTTGTTGCATTTCTTTACAAAAAAGCACATTTTTTAATTTTTCCCCCTACTCAATAACAAATTTATTGACAAATAGTAGAAAATAACTTCCGTAAGAAAATCCAATCTATATTAAAAAATAACGAATTTCTCTATAAGGACTTCATAATTTTTATCCTGTTTTAAGCAAGCTCTCATTGTATCAAAACACATTCCACAGATACAATTTTAGAAAAAATGACTTAAATATCATAGAAAAACTTTCCCAAAGAGAACATAAGCCAAAAAATTCAGCTGTATTAAGCTTTTTTCCCCTCTTTTTCTATCTTCCCAAAGACTCTTTTATTAAAAATTCTAGAATCTTCTACAATCCAAACCCATAAACAACAAACATTTTTTCAAAGCACAAAGGTTTTATTATAAATAAAATAAAGCGCTCTTTTTAGAAAAATTTTCAAATGCGAAGATGGTAAGAATTCAACATCATACAATAAAATCTCAAAGCTATTTAAAATAAAAACACGATAAGAGTAAAAAATATTATTTTTTACTCTTATATAGATATCCAAAAAGAAGAAAATTTAAATGACTTGTCTTCCACATATTGAAACGATAATAGAAGGACAGAATAATTAAGCCATGATAAGGAGTATTTACGGATTTCTTCTATTTAAAACTTCAGCAATAACAGCACGTGTTATTTTTCTTTTTCTTTGTAATGCCAACTGATCAACAGAATCAACAACACGCTTCAATGAAAATAAAGAACGTTCACAACGGCTTACAAGATAATAAACCGTATCTGGATGTACAATAAGTTGCCTATCGGAAAAAAGCTTAAATGCAACAGCTGTTAACAATGCATCATCAGGCTGATTAATTTCAACGAACATCACCGAATTAAGACGACTTTTTAGATCATTTAACATTAAATTCCAAGCGGAAGGAAGTGTTTGTGCCGTCATCAATAAAGTAGCCTGTCGTGCATCAAGATTTGCTTGCTTAATACTGTTAATTAAATGAAAAAGTTCTGTCTCATTGATTTCACCTGTATCAATATCCTCTATTAAAAATGATCTGCCTAAAGAAGCCATAGTAACAGCCTGATCAAGTTCATTGTGCTGAATCCTGAAAGCATCTGCTTTTTGGAGCCATATATTAGAAAAATGCGTTTTTCCAGATCCTTCTTTACCAACCAAAACTGCAATAGGTAAGCTCCAATTGGGCCAGTGATCAATAAGCTGAAAAGCCATACGATTGCTTTCCGTTACCACTAAATCCTCAAATTGAAAAATCGGATCATAAGGAAAATTTAAAGATAATTGCGTTTCACGCCCATTCATTTTAGCGGCTCCGAATTTCCGCTTCGCGAATACATCTGAGAACTCAGATAAGTATGAAGAGCAAAACGAACTAAAACGCCAACAGCCGCTGCCGCAGGAACAGCAACAAGCATACCAGTAAAACCAAAGAGTGAAGAAAAAGCAAAAAGTGAAAACATCAACCATACGGGATGTAATCCCACTGATGAACCTACAAGCTTGGGTTGAAGAATATAACCTTCAATAAATTGACCAATTAAAAAAAGTGCCATCACAACAATGATTCCCCCCCAATTATTGGGATAAAACTGGACCCATGCAATACCAACAGAAAGGACCAAACCACTCATTGTGCCGATATAAGGAACAAAGCTAATAAGACCAATAAACATACCAATCAAAAGACTAAAATTGAGTCCTGCAATCGTTAAACCAATAGCATAATAGCCTCCCAATATGAGACAAACTGTTCCTTGTCCACGAACAAAGCCTGCAATAGCTCTATCCATTTCATGAAAAATACTACGAACGGTTTCCAGATGATCCCGCGGTATTAACGAATCGATTGCTGTTACCATACGTGGCCAATCTAATAACATATAAAATGCCACCACAGGTGCCACAACAAATAGGCTAACGATATTAACGATTGATTTTCCTGACTTTAAAAGTGAATTCAAAAGAGACGTAATAAAATCCGAACCTTCTCCCAAAAATCCTTTAATATTATTCCGTAATTCATTTGGATCACTTCCAAAATAGCGCCTTAACCAATCAAAATCATGCTCAACAAAAAAGGTTTGAATACGATTAATGTAAACAGGTAAACCATCACTCATAAATTGCTGTATTTGCCAACTAATAACAGGAATCAAAATAATTAAAGCAGCAACAAAGGTAATAACAATAAATAGGGTGATAAGGACAGTCCCAAACACACGACGAATACCAAATTTTTCAAGTAATTGAACAATGGGATTGAGAAAATAAGCCAACACAATCCCTGCCACAAAAGGAAGCAAAATTGATCCAAAAACAAACATAAAAAGAATGAAAAAAATCAGCGTACCAAGCCAAAAAAAGATTTGTCTTTTCATATTATTCGGCAAAGGTAATTGAGTATACGCTGGCACATAAGTCTTATAACGATCACGAGATGTATTCTCACTCACTTTCTTTCTCATAAGCTGCCAAGAGGACTGTCCGTGATTATCTGATATCTTGCTCATAAAATATCCTAAAAAATTCTTCACAAAAAATTATAAACAACTTCAAAATAAGGTACAAGAAAAGTTGCTTATTTTCTTATCAATATCTCTTGCAGAGAGAACTCTATCATGGCATTGCATAATATCAAAACCTGATTTTCCATTAAAGGAAGGCTCCAATGAGCAATCAAGATCTTACAAATAATAAATCCAAGGCTGGGGATAAATCCAAAGCTGGTCTTACCTACGCAAAAGCCGGTGTAAACATCGATATGGGTAATGCCATGGTAGAAAAAATTAAACCCTTTATACGCGCAACAAAACGAGCCGGAACAGATGCAGAAATTGGCGGTTTTGGTGGACTTTTTGATTTAAAAGCAGCAGGCTTTACGGATCCTATCCTAGTAGCAGCCAATGATGGTGTGGGAACAAAATTAAAAATTGCCATTGAAGTAGGTCACCATAACACTGTAGGTATTGATCTTGTAGCTATGTGTGTCAATGATTTACTCGTACAAGGGGCTGAACCTCTCTTTTTTCTGGATTATTTTGCAACTGGAAAGCTTGACCCTGAACAAGGAGCTGCGATTGTTTCCGGTATTGCAGAAGGATGTAAACAAGCCGGTGCTGCCCTTATTGGAGGAGAAACTGCAGAAATGCCAGGAATGTATGCAGAGGGAGATTATGATCTAGCTGGTTTTGCTGTTGGAGCATGCGAACGTAGCAAGCTACTCCCTTCAAAAGATTTGACAGAAGGTGATATTATATTAGGTCTAAGCGCCTCTGGAATTCATTCCAATGGCTTTTCGCTTGTTCGACGAATCATCCAGCAAAATTATCTCAAATGGAATGACCCTGCCCCTTTTTCCCCCGAAAGCAGCCTTGGTATAGCACTTCTTACACCAACACGCATTTATGTAAAATCGCTTCTTCCCATCATGCGAAAATATGAAGGGATTAAAGCTCTTGCTCATATTACGGGTGGAGGTTTTCCTGAAAATATTCCACGTGTCCTTCCATCCTCTCTCTGCGCTGAAATTAATCTTTCTAGCATCAATGTTCCAGCAGTATTTTCATGGATTGCCAAACAAGGTAAAATAGAAGAAACAGAAATGTTAAGAACATTTAATTGTGGTATTGGCATGATCATTATCGTAGCACAGCATGCAGCTGAAACAATTACACAAGCTCTTGAAAGAAAAGGAGAGACTGTAACTCCCCTTGGCATTTTAACAAAATGCCAAGATCAAAATAAAGGAATACTTTATAAAGGGGTACTGCATTTATGAAAAAACAAATCGTCGTTTTCATTTCTGGTAATGGATCCAATATGGTCGCCCTTGCTCAAGCTAGCCAACAAACGGCATATCCTGCTGAAATCGTCGCGGTTATTTGCGATAATCCGCGTGCCAACGGTATTGAAAAAGCGCAAAACCATAACTTACCTATTCATATTGTTGATCGTAAAATTTACAAAACAAAAGAAGAGCATGAAGAAAATATTTTTACAATTTTAAATCAATATAAACCGGATTTTCTCTGCTTTGCGGGGTATATGCGCCTTATCTCACCACGTTTTGTAAAACTTTATGAAGGACGAATTCTAAATATTCATCCTTCTCTTTTGCCTTCATTTAAAGGCTTAAACACACATGAAAAAGCTTTACAAGCAGGTGTAAAAATCACGGGTTGCACTGTTCACCTTGTTACAGAAGACATGGATGCAGGAAAAATCCTTGCCCAAGCAGCCGTTCCAGTCTATCCCCATGATACTGCTGAGTGCTTAGCACAAAGAGTTCTTAAAGCAGAGCATAAACTCTATCCCGAAGCCTTAAAAGCATTTATTGAAGGGAAGAGCAAAATGGTCGATACGCAACAACAGCTTTTATCTTTTTGAGTGTATCAACAATCTATTAATCAGCATATTTCAATGCTTTACACATAGTTTTTGCTCAGTATCTACAATTGAAAATCTCTATGAAATATTGACATAATAGAGTCCATCTCTTCATAAATTTTTGCACAAAATATGTAATTTTTTGAATTTTAGTTCATTTTTAAAATTTTTCTTCTTTATTCAATTCTATGACATTATCATAAGCTCTATTTATCAAAATACTCTCGTATTTCGCCTAAAAAATCTTAAAATACGCAATTTTCTATTGCATAAATTTTTGTTTATGACGAAAGTGTTTCTTTAACTGTTACAGCTAACTGTTTGAGTGTAAAAGGCTTAGATAAAAAACCAAAAACAGCATCTTGTGGAAGATTTTTAGCAAAGGCATCTTTTGCATATCCAGAAACGAAAAGAAATTTGATATCAGGATAGTTTTTACGGACTTCCTTCAATAAAGTTGGCCCATCCATTTCTGGCATCACCACATCGGAAACAATAATATCAACTTCTCCTTTTTGTTCCTCAAGAATAGAGAGTGCTTCCACCCCACTTGCTGCCTCTAAAACCGTATATCCTCTCATTTGAAGAGCTCTTACCCCCCCCATTCTGACCGCATCTTCATCTTCAACTAATAAAACAGTCGCAGATCCTGTTAAGTCTATATTTTTATCTTTCTCTTCATCTTTTTCAATCTTTTGAGAAATTTCTCCTTTTATATTGGGGATATAACGGGGAAGAAAAATATGAAATGTTGCTCCTTCACCTTCTTTACTTTCACAATAAATATACCCACCGCTCTGCTTGATAATTCCATAAACCATTGATAAACCAAGTCCTGTTCCTTTTCCAACTTCTTTTGTTGTAAAAAATGGCTCAAACATTTTTTCTTGTATAGCAGCAGATATACCAGCCCCTGTATCTGAGATAGTCAATTGCACATACTCACCAATTGCTAATCCAAGATGATTAAATTCAGCACTTTGTTGCTTTGTAATATTATTTGTCGCAATCGTAACAATACCTCCATCTAACATGGCATCACGCGCATTAATAACCAAATTCATAATAACACGCTGAAAAGATGCTTGATCAACTTCAACGCTCCACAAATCTCTTCCATGGATAATTTTTAACTGAATATTATTCCCCAAAAGTGGTAAAATAAGATTGCGAATGTCTGATAAAAACTCTGTAAAATCAACTTCTTCAGGTCGAAGTGTTTGCTTTCTAGAAAAAGCTAATAATTGTTGTACAAGAGCCGCTGCACGATTAGCATTATTTTTAATATTGATAAGATCAGCATGAGCAGGATCAGAACTACGATGGGTATTTAAAAGAAGATCACATGACATTAAAATTGCTGTTAAAACATTATTAAAATCATGAGCAATGCCGCCAGCCAATTGTCCTACAGCTTGCATCTTCTGACTTTGCATCATTTTATCTTCAAGAGTTTTTTGTTCGGTTGTTTCAATCACAGAGATAATAAGCAAATCTTGCAATGCATCACCGTGATAGGGCGGTACAGACATAATATGGAGCCGTAAATGGCATTCTTCATTTTTTTCTAAAACAGTTTCTAGAGAAACAAAATAATTTTTATTTGTCGCAATTCTCTGAAAAGAACGCTCTAACTGCACACAATCACGACGAGAAATAACATCATAAAAATTGACAGCTTTGTCCATACATCCCGTGAGTGATGAAAAAGCTTTATTCATATGAACCAATTGCCCTGCATGATCCACCACGGCTATTGCAAAAGGACTCGCATCAAAATATTCTCCTAGTATACTGGGTAATTTTAATTGATCATCTTCTTCTTTTTGTATTTGTTGTGGAATGATCACAACACGATAAATGGCTTCCTCTTCTAAGAGAGAAGAAACAGATATAAGACAATGGAATATTTTCTCACAAGTCGTGTGTGAATTTAAACATAACGAAAACCTATAAGGTAAAGAGTAACCTGAACTTTGATATCTGTTGGTTTGTAAACAGATATCACTCCATGAGCTCTTAGCGCCAACGCTATCAAATAACGAATCAAAATTATATTGACCAATTGAGAAATTCGCTAAATCAATTGAAAACCATTCGGCAAAAGTCGCATTGGCATAAAGAATAGTTCCTTGTCTATTAACGGATACAAAACCAATAGAAGCTTGATCCAAGTGATTGATAGCCTCTTGAAGGTTCGAGAAAAAAACTTCTCGCGTTTGTTGTAAGTGCGAAATATCAGTAATACGCCAAAATAAAAGCTTTTTTTTCTGTTTTGTGATAGGTTGAACGGAAATATTATACCAAACAGATTTTTTGGGTGTAGAATCGGTAAAAATTGGTTGTTCTACTCTCAATTCCTCTTGCGCTGCAAGATTATTACAGGCTGCAACCTTTAAGCGGTACGAGAGTGCACCAGCTCCTGGAAGATCCGCAATAACCCTATAACAAGACACTTCAGGCTTATAGGTCAGAATTTTTCGATAGTTTTGATTAGAATAATAAACAAAACCAGAAAGATCAGAGATTACAATTGCATCATCGCTCCTATTAAAGATGCTAAAATCAAAATCTTCATGCGACCACACATGATATCTTAAAATTCCCATTCCACACAAAACGAGTGTTGCAACACCGATCATTGCTAGAATCAAAAAAGATATTGATATCGCCTGTTGCAAATAGTTTTGTGGATAAAAAAAACCTAAAATACCCACAATGAAAAGAAAACCTAATACAAAAACAACACCAAAAATCACAACTCTCCGATGAAACGAAGACGCTGATCTTTCATTATTCTCAAAATCTTTATCCATCTCTCTTTGCCTTAGCTTATAGCTATTTCTTATGTCACAAAACTTCCTTTATATTCGTTGTTATGTTGTTATAAAGTATATACTATGATATTATCTAAGATAAGCTCGCTTAATATTCAAAAGTTTATTTCTTACATTATAAGTGAACCTTTTGAGGGTATGTTTATAAATTTATCTCAATAAAAAATAATATTTCCATCCAAAATGGGAGAAAATCTATGTATATCTGGTTATCAGAGCAGATAGGTGTATCTGCTGCAAACATAACGATAAGCTTTTTGCTTTTTATAATAACAATCGCAGCTATTACCGTAATTATCGTGTTTTTACGTCGCTTAAGTACAGGAAGATACAGCATTAATAGAAAAAAAAGTCTATCACGATTAGCATTATGTGAAGTAATTTCTATAGATCGAGCACGCCGCCTTGTTTTAGTCCGTTGCGATAATAAAGAACATTTGCTCCTTATTGGCGGATTAACAGATGTGGTTGTAGAATCCGATATTACTGGTACATCAAAAATACAAAAAAGAGAAACACACACACATCTAAATTCCGCCCCTCCAGAAAGAAACGATGTATCGGATAAAAGTCCCTCTCCTTTTACGAATCAAGCGGTAAAAGATTCAGCCATCACCGCCGAAATTGAGGGGCGGCAAGAACCATCTTTATTCATTCCTACCCCTCAAAAATAAAAATATACAATTTCATCACCACGAATTTCGTTTGTTTATCATCTCAATAACCTTAATCATCGCGATAAACTCTTTCACGTCGTTCGTGACGTTCTTGCGCTTCCAATGACAAAACGGCTATCGGCCGAGCCTCAAGACGCTTGATACTAATGGGTTCGCCGGTTTCTTCACAAAAACCGTATGTCCCATTATCAATGCGCTCTAAAGCAGCATCTATTTTTGAAATAAGTTTCCTCTGACGATCACGAGCACGTAATTCGATTGTACGATCAGTTTCACAAGAAGCCCGATCAGTCAAATCGGGCTGACCAACATTCTCTTCCTGCAAATTTTCCAAAGTCTCACGAGCTTCTTTTAATATATCATTCTTCCAAGAAACCAATTTAGCACGAAAATACGCCTTTTGCCGCTCATTCATAAAAGGCTCATCTTCACTAGGGCGATATTGACCATCAATCTCTTCGCTCATGCAATAAAAAACCTCCACATATGCTATGTGCGGTCTATATATTGTGCAATACCCATCAACACAAGAGTAAAATGTTTTTTCATAACAATCGACGAATATATCTAAATGCACTGTTTAGGTTTGATCGCTTTTTTATGTAGATTGAATTCTTGATCAAATCTCATCCAGAATCATTTTTTTCGCTTATTGAAAAACTTTAAAAAGAAGGAAATCTAATATCAGATATCAGAGCCATCCCTCCCCTACTCTCTACATTGTTTAAAATCTAAATGAAGCAACAATAAATCATTTCATCAATGCAAAAAAATAAAATCTTTATAAAGGCAAAGTGTGATATTCACGTTTCAAATACATCAAAGCATCTTTTTCTTTATTACAGTTGATTGCAACAACCTCACCAATCAAAACACAATGGGTTGCGTGTTCGTGCCAACAAATCAAACGACAATCAAACGACGCTAGAGCGTCTGAAAGACTAGGCGCCCCCGTTTGCAAAGCTCCCCATTGAGCAACATCAAAACGCTCATTTTGTGTAGAATTGCAACGCCTCGAAAAAACATCCGCTAATGAGCGATGTTTTCCTGCCAAGCTATTAACACAAAAATTTCCATTCTCCATAAACACCTGATTCTTTAAATTATGACGCATGAGACAAACAAGAAGGGTTGGAGGATCATCAGATAAAGAACAACACGCCGAAACAGTCACCCCACGTCTTCCCTTAATACCATTTGTTGTCACAATATGCACAGCTCCTGCAAAAAGACTCATGGCATCTCGATATTCTTGGGAAGAAACCGCAATAGTATGTTTATGTTGAAGTTCAGGCATCAAATATGTTTTATGATTCGACATATCTTTCACTTATAAAGCTTTAAAATTTCAAGCAATCTTTCCATAAAAAGACCTATAATACATATTTTTTCTTTTCCGTCATAACACAAAAAATATTTGTGTATACACAGCGATATGATAAAAACTGCCAATCTAAGGAGATTTTAATGCCCCATTCTCATCTCATTTCGCCTTCTCTCTTGGCTTCTGATTTTTCTAAACTTGGACAAGAAATGTTAGATGTTGTTGATGCTGGTGCAGATTGGCTTCATCTTGATATTATGGATGGGCACTTTGTTCCTAACATCACCTTTGGTCCTGAAATCGTCAAAGCTCTGCGCCCATTAACAAAAGCAATATTTGATGTCCACCTGATGATCGCACCAGTAGACCCTTATTTAGAAGCTTTTGCAAAAGCAGGTTCAGATATTATAACTATTCATGCTGAAGCAGGTCCACATCTTCATCGTTCATTACAAACAATCAAAAAAATGGGGAAAAAAGCAGGAATCGCACTCAATCCAAGCACCCCTGAACATGTACTGGAATATTTTCTTGATCAATTAGATCTCATTCTCATCATGACGGTCAATCCCGGTTTTGGTGGACAAAGTTTTATTCCAGAAATAAAAAATAAAATTAAGCGCGTTAAAAACATGATTGCAAACCGCCCTATTGATCTTGAAGTTGATGGTGGTATCACCGTTGATACAATTGGGATAGCTGCAAAAGCTGGTGCAAATGTATTTGTCGCAGGCTCTGCAATTTATAAAGATGGCAATAAAGAGCTTTACAAAACACGTATTAGTGCATTGCGCCAAGCCGCAATCCTCTCACAACAAGGAAAAAAATGATGATCGCACGTTATTCCCGCCCTGCAATGGTAACAATTTGGTCTCCCGAAACAAAATATCGTATTTGGTTTGAAATTGAAGCCCATGCCTGTGATGCCCTTGCTCACTTAGGGATTATTCCGAAAGAAGCCGCCAAAGTCATTTGGGAAAAAGGGGCAGCAGCTAAATTTGATGTCAATCGCATTGATGAAATTGAAGCAATTACCAAACATGATGTTATCGCATTTCTAACCCACCTAGCTGAATTCATTGGACCAGAGGCACGTTTTATCCACCAAGGCATGACATCATCTGATGTTCTCGATACAACGCTGAACATTCAATTGATGCGTGCGAGTGATATTTTGCTAGAGGATATAGATCAACTTCTTGAAGCATTAAAAAGACGTGCTTTTGAGCATAAAGAGACAATCACCATTGGGCGGAGTCATGGCATTCATGCTGAACCGACAACATTTGGAATCAAGTTTGCTCTTGCATACGCTGAATTTTCCCGTTGTCGCAAACGTCTTCTTGCTGCACGAGAAGAAGTTTCTACTTGCGCGATTTCAGGAGCTGTAGGAACTTTTGCTAATATCGATCCACGCGTTGAAGAACATGTAGCAAAAGCCTTGAAGATGCGTACTGAACCGGTTTCCACCCAAGTAATACCAAGAGATCGTCATGCTATGTTTTTTGCAACACTTGGTGTTATTGCTTCCTCTATTGAAAGGCTAGCAATAGAAATACGCCACTTACAACGAACAGAAGTTCTTGAAGCAGAGGAACATTTCTCACCTGGGCAAAAAGGTTCATCGGCAATGCCTCATAAACGTAATCCAGTTTTAACAGAAAATTTAACTGGATTAGCCCGTATGGTACGTGCATTTGCACTCCCAGCCATGGAAAATGTAGCTCTTTGGCATGAACGTGATATTTCCCATTCATCTGTTGAGCGTTATATTGCTCCAGATGCGACTATTACACTTGATTTTGCTCTTTCTCGCCTCACATCTGTCATTGAAAATCTCATTGTCTATCCAGAAAATATGCAAAAAAATCTCAATAAATTCCGCGGTCTTGTTCACTCACAACGGGTTCTTTTAGCACTCACACAAGCAGGGATTAGTCGTGAAGATTCTTATCGGATTGTACAACGAAATGCGATGAAAGTTTGGGAACAAGGAAAAGATTTTTTAGAAGAACTCCTCAACGACAAAGATGTTACCAAAGCTTTAAGTGAAGAAGAACTTCGCGAAAAATTTGATCTTTCTTACCACACCAAACATATCAATACGATTTTTAAACGTGTTTTTGAAGAACAATAAAGCGACATAGAAAACCAAAATCCATTCAACCTATGATCAAAAATCTGTTGTAACAAAGAAAACAATTCATGAAAGCAAATCAACTCGATATTCTTATTGTTCCTGGCTACAAAGGATCTGGTCCAGATCATTGGCAAACACGCTGGGAAAAAAAATTGTCGACAGCCAGCCGCATTGAACAACTCCATTGGTCAAAGCCTGTTTGTGAAGAGTGGGTTAACAAAGTTAAAACCGCCATCGCAAAAGCTCAAAGGCCTGTTATGCTTATTGCTCATTCATTAGGAGTTCCCAGTGTTATTCATGCAACTGTACAAAATACAGAAAAAATTTGTGGCGCTTTCTTTGTTGCACCTCCAGATGTCGCCAATGAAAAAATACGTCCCAAACATTTAATGACATTTGGCCCCTATCATCGCCAAAAGCTTCCTTTTCCTTCTATTGTCATAGCCAGTCGCAACGATGAGTTTTGTCAATTTTCAGTAGCAGAAAAAATTGCCAATGATTGGGGATCACTCTTTGTTGATGCTGGGTATTCTGGCCATATTAACGCAGAATCCGGACACGGACCTTGGCCTGAAGGGCTTATGGTCCTCTCTCACTTTCTTGCAAAAATTTGATCCAAAAGAGGTGATCTTCTTTCTCATCGCTTATGTATCTTCACCTTTGGGTAAACGTGTAATGATAAAAATTATAAAAGTATCATAGCAATATCATTGAGAAATTCTATCAATTAGGATAGTATCATTTATCAATGTTATTAAAAACCTCTCAAGATAAATAGAGAATCATGATGAATCGTCGCCACCGTATTTATGAAGGCAAGGCTAAAATTTTATATGAAGGACCTGAACCAGGGACTTACATTCAATTTTTTAAAGATGATGCAACTGCCTTTAATGCAAAAAAACATGAAATTATCGACGGAAAGGGGGTTTTAAACAACCGAATTTCGGAACATATTTTTAGCCATCTTGGACGTTTGGGCATCCCAACACATTTTATCAAACGTATAAACATGCGCGAACAGCTTATTAAAGCGGTGGAAATCATTCCGTTGGAAGTTGTTGTTCGCAATGTTGCTGCCGGCTCTCTTGCTAAACGTTTAGGACTGGAAGAAGGAACCCCGCTTCCGCAATCCATCATTGAATTCTACTATAAAAATGATTCTCTCGATGATCCTATGGTAACGGAAGAACATATCACAGCTTTTGGGTGGGCTGTCCCACAAGAGATAGAAGATATGATGCAACTTTCAATTCGTATTAATGATTTTCTTTCTGGGCTTTTTGCCGGTGTTAACATCCAATTAATTGATTTTAAAATGGAATTTGGTCGCCTGTGGGAAGATGAAACAATGCGCATTGTTCTTGCTGATGAAATCTCTCCTGATTCTGCACGACTATGGGATATGCACACACAAGAAAAAATGGATAAAGACCGTTTTCGTCGTGATATGGGAGGGCTTATTAATGCCTATCAAGAAGTTGCCAAACGTCTTGGTATTATGAATGAAAACGAACCAACACGACCAAGTGGTCCCGTTCTCGTAAAGTAAAAACAAGGTAAAAAACATCACCTTATACAAACACCCCTCTTCAAAGGAGAGGTTCTTTTAACAAGCAGGAAGCAAAAAATGAAAGCACGCATTACGGTTACTTTAAGAGAAAGCGTTCTTGATCCACAAGGAGAAGCAATTGTCGGTGCTTTAAAAAGTTTGGCTTTCGAAGGCATTCAATCTATTCGTCAAGGAAAGGTTTTTGATATTGTTCTTGATGAACTACCTTCTGAAACTGCAAAGAAAAAACTTGAACAAATGTGTGAAGAGTTACTCGCAAATACTGTCATTGAAAATTATACAATCGAACTTCTGTAAGTGAAATGCTCATGAAAACTGCCATCATTCAACTTCCTGGATTAAATCGTGATCGAGATATGGTTGCAGCATTACATCATATAACGGGAGTTGAGCCACTAAAAATTTGGCAAACAGAAACAACAATTCCAGATGTAGATGTTATTATTATTCCTGGTGGTTTTTCCTATGGCGACTACTTAAGATGTGGTGCGATTGGAGCGCGAACTCCCGTCTTAAAAGCCATTCGTGAAAAAGCACAAGAAGGTACGACAATTATAGGTATCTGTAATGGATTTCAAATTTTGTTGGAAGCAGGATTATTACCCGGTACTTTAATGCGTAACGCTTCTTTAAAATTTGTTTGTCGTGAAATCAAGCTTGAAGTCGTCAACGCCAAGACAAAATTTTCTCGATATTATTCTAAAGGACAAATTATTCGTTGTCCTGTTGCCCATCATGACGGAAATTATTTTGTTGATAGTGAAACATTGAAACAAATGGAAGACAATGAACAAATTGTTTTTCGCTATGCAGAAAATACAAACCCGAACGGCTCAATGAAAGATATTGCTGGTATTGTTAATAAAGCTGGTAATATTCTTGGTATGATGCCCCATCCTGAAAACTTTATTGAACCCGCCCACGGAGGTACTGACGGTCGTTTACTTTTTCAAAGTGCTTTAGAGTTAGTAAATGGATAATGCTGCAAAAATACTCGCGCTCCATAATTTAAAAAAATAAGGATTTATACCATTTCTCGCTTCATAAAGCTATAAACAAAGCTCTTCACAAACAACAATGGATATTATTTTCTAAACACATAATTATTTAAGACCATTTTTAGTCTTAAATCCCACCAAACAAAAGGACAAAATCTTCAGCTTACTGTCTATAAATATTTTTATTATTAAACAACATTATTGTTTATAATATAAGCTGCTAGGTTAAAAAAATAAAAATACTAAATTTCGATTAATTTGACGGATAAATACTCATGAAGCCTTGCAATAACATCACTATTACATCAGAACTCATTGCACAACACGGGCTAAAAGAAGATGAATATCAACGTATCCTAACGTTAATTGGTAGAGAACCAACATTTACTGAACTAGGAATTTTTTCTGCAATGTGGAACGAACATTGTTCCTATAAATCATCTAAAAAATGGCTAAAAACTCTTCCGACAGAAGGAAAATGTGTCATCCAAGGACCTGGTGAAAATGCTGGTGTTGTCGATATTGGCGAAGGACAATGTGTTGTTTTCAAAATGGAAAGCCATAACCACCCTTCTTATATTGAACCTTATCAAGGTGCAGCGACAGGTGTTGGTGGTATTTTACGTGATGTCTTTACAATGGGAGCCCGTCCTGTTGCTGCTATGAATGCATTGCGATTTGGTGCTCCTGATCACCCACGAACACGCCATCTTGTTTCTGGTGTTGTTTCTGGAATAGGTGGTTACAGCAATTCTTTTGGTGTTCCAACGGTTGGTGGAGAAGTAAATTTTGATGAGCGTTATAATGGCAATATCCTTGTTAACGCTTTTGTCGCCGGTATTGCAAAGACAGACGCCCTTTTTTATTCTAAAGCACAAGGTATTGGACTCCCTGTTGTTTATCTGGGTGCAAAAACAGGACGTGATGGTGTCGGTGGAGCAACAATGGCTTCTGCTGAATTTGATTCTTCAATCAGTGAAAAACGCCCAACTGTTCAAGTCGGTGATCCTTTTACAGAAAAATGTCTCCTTGAAGCATGTTTAGAGCTCATGGAACTTGGAGCCGTGGTTGCTATTCAAGATATGGGGGCAGCAGGACTCACCTCTTCTGCCGTTGAAATGGGAGCAAAAGGAAATCTGGGGATACAGCTTAATCTTGATACAGTTCCTGTTCGAGAAGAAAACATGACAGCCTATGAAATGATGCTTTCTGAAAGTCAAGAGCGTATGCTCATGGTCCTTAAACCAGAACTAGAAAAGCAAGCAGAAGCAATTTTTCATAAGTGGGGACTACATTTTTCTATCATTGGAAAAACAACCGATGATTTACGTTTTCGTGTATTTCATCAAGGGGAAGAAGTTGTCAATCTTCCCATCAAAGAGCTTGGTGATGAAGCGCCTGTTTATGATCGTCCTTGGAGTGAGCCGGCAAAAAAAACACCCTTGAAAGCAGAAGACGTCAAAAAAGTTGAAAATCTTGGTGATGCGCTTCTGAGCTTATTGAATTCTGCTGATCAAAGTTCTCGGCGATGGGTTTATGAACAATATGATACCCTTATCCAAGGAAATAGCCTTGTTTGTCCAGGAGGTGATGCAGGCGTTATCCGTGTAGGAAACAACAGCAAACGTGCTCTTGCTTTTTCTTCTGATGTAACACCTCGCTATTGTGAAGCAGACCCTTATGAAGGGGGGAAACAAGCTGTCGCAGAATGCTGGCGAAACATTAGTACGACAGGTGCAACACCACTGGCTGCTACAGATAATCTCAATTTTGGTAACCCTGAAAAACCTGAAATTATGGGACAGCTGGTTTTTGCTATTAAAGGTATAGGAGAAGCTTGTAGAATCCTTGATTTTCCTATCGTTTCAGGCAATGTTTCTCTTTACAACGAAACAAATGGGGAAGCCATTCTTCCAACCCCCACAATTGCTGGGGTAGGCCTTCTTAATGATTGGTCTAAAATGGTAACAATAAGTGGTATGCAAAATGGAGATATTCTTGTTTTAGTAGGAAATTGCGGCTCCCATTTAGGACAATCAATCTATGCACGTAACATTTTAAATATTGATGCAGGCCCCCCCCCCTGTAGATTTACAACTTGAAAAAAAGCATGGTCAATTTGTTCGAGATGTCATACATCGTGGTTTTATTCACGCCGCCCATGACCTTTCTGACGGAGGATTAGCGATAGCACTTGCTGAAATGGTCATTAAAGCAGGTAAAGGAATCAAAGTAAAATTAAGCAATAAATCACCCCATCATGCAGAACTTTTTGGAGAAGACCAAGGACGTTATCTTTTAGCCGTCAAACCTCACTCTCTTAATAGTCTTAAAGAGCGTGCACAAATCAATACAGTTTCTTTAACAGAGCTAGGTCAAGTCGAGGGTACTTCTCTTAATATAGATGGGATATTAACACTTTCAGTAGACAAACTCACAAAAGCCTATGAAAACTGGTTTCCACAATTTATGGGTGAAGAATAAAAATTGTTTTTTCTCTTAAACAGCCTTTATAAAAAATGAACAACATAGGAGAATAATGATGGCAATGAGTGCCCATGCAATTGAAACGCTTATTCGTGAAGGCATTCCTGATGCTACTGTAAGAATTCGTGATCTTGCTGGAGATGGGGAACATTATGCTGCAGAAGTTATTTCTGAAAGTTTTCGTGGTAAAACCCGTGTTCAACAACATAAAATGGTCTATGATGCCCTTAAAGGCAATATGGGAAATGACCTTCACGCCTTAATGTTGCAAACAAATGTCCCAAAATAATCTAAAATTTCTTCTTGCATTCACACATTTAATACGATTAAAAGCAGTATGAATATAAATTACACACTGATAAAAATCTGAAATATCGAGGGATAAAAATGACCACTGTTCATGATTTTATTGACAACGAAATTAAAACAAACGACGTCATTTTATTCATGAAAGGAACACCTGACGCTCCGCAATGCGGGTTTTCAGGACAAGTTGTTCAAATTCTTGATTATTTAGGATTGAATTATAAAGGGATTAATATCTTAACTTCTAACGAATTGCGTCAAGGGATTAAAGATTACTCAAATTGGCCAACAATTCCACAGCTTTATATCAAAGGTGAATTTATCGGAGGCTGTGATATTGTTAAAGAGATGTTTCAAAACAATGAGTTACAGGAACTTTTGAAAGAAAAAAATATTCCATGTAATCAATCATAGGTATCTTTCATTTTATTCAGACTCTTAAAAAGAGCTGTTTTCAGACGAAATTTTTATTTCAAGGATGCCATATGTCATATTCAGTCGATGAACAAACGCATAGAGATGCGATTAGAAACAAAATTGGCTATAAAGAATTTGTTATTCTTATTGCTTCGCTCATGGCTATTAACGCTATAGCTGTTGATATTATGCTGCCAGCTATGCCCGATATTTTAGACGGCTTAAATGTTCTCAATGAAAATGATCAACATTATATCATTTCGAGTTATCTTATTAGCTATGGTATTGCTCAAATATTTTTCGGTCCAATAAGCGATAGGTATGGACGACGTAAACTTATTCTTCTCGGGCTTGCTTTTTATTCATTTACGGCGATTGGCTGTGCCTTTGTAACTGATTTTTCTCTCTTACTTATTTTACGTATCTTGCAAGGAATTGGAGGGGCTGCTATGCGAGTTCTTACAGTTTCCGTCGTACGTGATCTTTACAGTGGTCGAAAAATGGCAGAAGTTATGTCTATTGTTATGATGGTTTTTCTTGTTGCACCAATGGTTGGTCCCGCAACAGGACAGATCATTTTACTGCTTGGACATTGGCAATATATTTTTATTTTCATGGCAATGATTGGTTTAGGACTGATGATTTGGATTCAACTGCGCTTGCCTGAAACTCTTTATGCGCAACGCTCTCTTTCCTTTTCTTCAGTTAAACACAACTTATGGATTGTAATAACCAATCGTACAACACTTTGCTATACACTTGCAACTTCCATTATTTTAGGCTGTATCTTTACCGCCGTTAATACATCACAACAAACATATGAAGGGATCTATAATCTAGGACTTTGGTTCCCTATTGCTTTTGCAGTTGGTGCTGCATTTCAAGCTCTATCATCATTCTTTAACTCTCAACTCGTTGGACGCCTTGGAATGCGGCGTATTGCTCATACTATGCTTTTGCTCTTTTGTGCCACTTCATGCATTTGGTTTATTGGGTCCATCTTAGCAGGTGGTGTTATCCCTTTTCCTTTTTATATGACGTTATATTGTATATTAATGTTTACCTGCGGTGGTATTATGGCCAATTTCAATACACTCGCTCTTGAACCTGTAGGAGAAATAGCTGGAACAGCTTCTTCTGTATCCGGCTTTCTTCAAACATCTATCGGTGCAGGACTTAGCTTTTTTATTGCCCAACAATTTGATGAAACAACCATCCCAAACTCAGCAGGATTTTTCTTTCTGAGTCTCACTGCCATACTTCTCGTCTTATGGGCTGAACGTGGTCATCTTTTTAGACAATATCATAGTAATCCTAACGAATAAATATTACTACGAAAGATTAATAACATCTCTCTTGAACAATAAGAAAATAAACCTATCAGACAAAATAAAACATCTCCAAATAGAACATTCTTGTGTTAAACATTCACATTGTTTGTTTAAAGGTACAGCTCTCGAAATATCAAATCATTTCACGACAGCACCCATAAATGGTATAATGTAAAAAAACAAACATACTATTGTTGCAACAACTCTTGTCTGTGAAACGGTTTATTAAAAAATATTTTTATTCTTTTCTTCAATAGTTTTTATGAAGACGGGCTGGTCTCTCATCTCATGATAGGCAAACAAACAGTTTTGATTGATTTAACCTGAACAAGATCGAAATAAGAGAAAAACTTACGCTTTAGGTCTTTCGTTCAATATAAAAAAATAATAAATTATCTTTATAAATTAATATCTTACATAATCATAAAACCATAGGGAATTTTCCCATTTATAAAATACATTTAATTGATAAATTTTCCTGATTTTGGAAATCCTCTTGGAACCAAACGCCCGACGCCCGCACGCATTCCCATCCATTCAATGAGATCATCAGCTTGACGGTTAAAGATTCGTTCAGCTGTATCTTGCCAACTTAAGCCTTCTGATAAATTAAAAGTCTTGGCATCAACAACACCACCTTCTTTATAACGCTGTAAACGAACACCTTTACCGCGATTCATTTCTGGTATTTGTTCAATAGAAAAAATAAGCATTTTACGGTTTTCACCGACTACAGCAACATGATCACCATTTACCGGAACACAAAGCTTTACCTTATCAGGAGCTTTCACATTCATCACTTGCTTTCCTTTTCGTGTATTGGCGATCACTTCTGCAGAAGAAACAATAAAACCATTACCGTGAGATGAAACCAAGAGAAATTTTTCCTCGGCGTGATGCACAAAAGCTGTGAGAACATCGTGCTCATCATCCATATCAACTAAGAGACGAATAGGTTCACCATGTCCCCGCCCTCCAGGTAAATTATTTGCACCAATAGCAAAAAACTTCCCCCCCGTACTGATCAGCACAATCTTGTCGGTCGTAAATGCTGGAAAGGCTAACTTTAAACTGTCTCCTTCTTTAAAAGAAAGTGCTTTATAATCGTTCAAGTGTCCCTTCAAAGCACGCATCCACCCCTTTTCAGAAATAACAATAGTAATCGGTTCTTTTTCGATCATTGCTTGTTGAATATCATCAAGATCATGTCTTGGTGCCTCTTCAAACGTAGTACGTCTTTTCCCCAAGAGTGTTTCAGGCCCAAAAGTGTTTCGAACTTTTTTGATTTCTTCTGAAATTATTTTCCACTGTTTTATAGGAGAAGCTAACAAATTCTGTAGCTTTTCTTTTTCAGCTTTCAAACTTTCAAATTCTTTACGAATTTCAAATTCCTCAAGCTTACGCAAAGAACGCAAGCGCATATTAAGAATAGCTTCAGCTTGATTTTCTGTTAATTCAAACCGATTAATCAGCTTCTTTTTCGGTTCATCCTCTTCACGAATAATCTGAATGACCTCATCGAGATTTAAATAGGCAATAAGATATCCATGAAGAATTTCCAATCGGCTATCAATTTGATCAAGCCGATAATGAGAGCGACGAATAAGCACTTCTTGACGATGTTCAAGCCATTGCTGCAAACTTTCTCGCAAAGAAAGGACATTGGGTATTTTTCCCAAAGACAAAACATTCAGATTAAGGGGAAATCTTACTTCAAAGTCAGTCAATTTAAAAAGAGACTCCATAAGGAGCTCCGGATCAACCGACCGATTTTTAGGAACCAGCACGATTCTGATATCTTCTGCTGATTCATCTTGGATATCCTCAAGCATTGGCAATCGGCGTGCAAGCAATAACTCTGCTGTTTTTTCAATAAGACGTGACTTTTGAATCTGATAGGGAATTTCAGTTACAACAATCACATAAGAACCACGGCTACCAGATTCCTGATGCCAACGTGAACGCAAGCGAAA
Organism: Bartonella sp. AP9QHHD; assembly: GCF_042195625.1. Taxonomy (NCBI): domain Bacteria; kingdom Pseudomonadati; phylum Pseudomonadota; class Alphaproteobacteria; order Hyphomicrobiales; family Bartonellaceae; genus Bartonella; species Bartonella sp. AP9QHHD. The sequence continues at coordinate 24,299 of NZ_JBHIOP010000046.1, forward strand.
GAATCCACGCCCAACACGATAGGATTCCTCAATACTTTTTTTAGGTTCAACTAAAATTCCCCCCGTCGGAAAATCAGGACCAAGAACAAATTGATTTAATTCCTCATCATTTACATCGGGATGCGCAATCAAATGGAGTGCTGCATCACAAAGCTCAGCAACATTATGGGGGGGAATAGATGTTGCCATACCAACAGCAATACCAGAAGAACCATTTGCTAAAAGATTAGGGAAAGCTCCTGGTAAAACAACAGGCTCTTCATCTTCCTCATTATAGGTTAAACGAAAATCAATAGCATTCTCATTAATTCCTTCAAGTAACAATGCAGCCACTTCAGTCATACGTGCTTCCGTATAACGCATGGCAGCAGCATTATCACCATCAATATTACCAAAATTGCCTTGCCCATCAACCAACGGATAACGAACAGCAAAACTTTGAGCCAAGCGCACCAAGGCATCATAAATAGACGCATCCCCATGAGGATGAAATTTTCCCATGACATCACCAACAATCCGCGCACATTTCGCATAAGACTGTCCAGGATTTAGTTTGAGAAGACGCATCGCATGAACAATCCGCCGGTGGACCGGCTTCAATCCATCACGTACATCAGGCAATGCACGGTGTGTAATCGTAGAAAGTGCATAAGCCAAATAACGTTCCTGTAAAGCAGAACGTAATTCTATTGGTTCAATATGTTCTTTATCAAAAGGTAAATTCATTTTATCAGACATAGTATTAAAACAACAATTCCCACAATAATAAGAAATTATTTTATAGGATTTATTTAATGAAATCTTCTATGAGTCGACTTTTTTATTAAAAGTCAATTACATAAAAACAAACGCTGCAATTAGAACATGAACAGAAAATTATATCAATTTGAAAAATTTATACATGTCCTTCCCCCCTTGTCTTAAGTAATTTATTGAAAGCTTTGTCAAATTCGACGATAATTTAACTGCCCACAAAGAGTTATTTCATCTTTTCTGAAATGACAAAAGCACCTTTCAAACATCATCTTTTATTATAAAGATAAATTGTATAACAACCCCATTCAGTTTTTCTACGAAAAACCAAAAAAATGTTCAAAGCTTATGAAATTTAAACTTTTCAGAGTAAGTCCATAGAATGGAAAACCACATTATTCTCATAAAAACGAAGAGACACAATTCTCTGCTACAACGTTGTAAAAACTTCAATAAAAAATAAATAATATATTGACATATAAAGATAATTAATTTTTTTCAACTAAAATGAGGCTCCCGAATATTATAGAATTCTTTTATTTCTAATTTATTCATGATCAAGCAATTATAATTATTTCCTCACCTATCACAAGGGGAAAAGCCACTATAGAAACAAGGAATAAAAATGCCTCATAAAGAATCAACACAATAGCGTTTTGCCTATCTAAATTTCACAAACAGTACACGCACACACCGTTGACTCTTGAAAGGCATCAAAACTTCACTCTACGTAGAAAAAGATGAAACCAATCCATTATCAACTTTATGAGCTATTTTTGTGAGTAGGAGCCATGCGGATTCCTAAATCACGTAATTGTGTAGGAGAAACATCAGACGGAGCGCTCATTAAAAGATCAAGCGCCTGTTGGTTCATAGGGAATAAAGCAACTTCACGCAAATTTTTAACACCTTGTAACAGCATAATAATGCGGTCAATTCCCGCAGCCATGCCACCATGTGGCGGAGCCCCATAATGGAATGCACGATAAAGACCACCGAAACGATCTTTCACAACTTCCTTAGAAAGTCCTACAAGTTCAAAAACTTTAAGCATCATTTCTGGTAAGTGATTACGAATTCCACCTGATGCAATTTCATAACCATTGCAAACAAGATCATATTGAAAAGCTTTAATAGTAAGAGGATCTTGGCAGGCAAGGGCATTTTCTCCCCCTTGAGGCATGGAAAAAGGATTATGTCCAAAATCAATCTTTTTTTCATCTTCATTCCATTCAAAAAATGGAAAATCAACAATCCACGCCATAGAGAAACTATCTCTATCAAGAAGATCTAATTCTTCCCCTACCCTTGTGCGTGCTGCTCCGGCAAAAGATGAAAACTTTTTTGGATCGCCAGCTACAAAAAAACAGGCATCCCCACTTTCAAGACCAAGCTGTATACGGATTGCTTCAGTCCTCTGTTCACCAATATTTTTGGCGATAGGCCCTGCTCCTTCAAATTTTCCTTCTTCTTCACGCCAGAAAATATAGCCGAGCCCTGGTTGCCCCTCGCCTTGTGCCCATACATTCATACGATCACAAAAAGCACGACTTCCACCCGTTTTAGCTGGAATAGCCCACACTTGTGCATTCTCATCATTCGCTAAAATTTGAGCAAAGACTTTGAAACCAGAATTATAAAAATGCTGAGAAACATCTTCCATAATGATCGGATTACGCAGATCAGGCTTATCAGAACCATATTTTCGCATTGCTTCATCATAAGAAATGCGAGGAAAGCTTTGTGTCACAGTCTTTCCATCTGCAAATTCTTCAAAAATAGAACGCATAATAGGTTCCATAGTTGCTAAAACATCTTCTTGCTCAACAAAACTCATTTCAACATCTAATTGATAAAATTCACCAGGAAGACGGTCGGCCCTTGGATCTTCATCTCTAAAACATGGAGCAATCTGAAAATAACGATCAAAACCTGACATCATCAACAACTGTTTATATTGCTGTGGCGCTTGCGGTAACGCATAAAATTTTCCCTGATGAACACGACTTGGAACCAAAAAATCACGTGCGCCTTCCGGCGATGAAGCTGTCAAAAGTGGCGTCGTAAATTCCGTAAAACCATTATTTTGCATAGCTCGTCTCATAGCCGCAATAATTTCAGTCCGACGCATGATATTTTTGTGCATAGTCTCCCGACGCAAATCAAGAAAACGATATTTTAATCGAATATCTTCTGGATAATCAGGCTCACCAAAAACCGGTAAAGGAAGCTCATCAGATTTTGAAAGAATTTCTACCTCTTGTGCAAAAATTTCAATCTCACCTGTTGGAAGCGTTGCATTAATAACCTCATCAGAACGAGCACATACCTCCCCATCCACACGAATAACCCATTCAGAACGCACTTTTTCAATAACTTTAAAAGCTGGTGAAGCAGGGTCAGCAACAATTTGTGTGATTCCAAAATGATCACGTAAATCCACAAAAAGAATCCCTCCATGATCACGAACACGATGAACCCACCCCGAAAGACGAACTTGTGTTCCTACATCACATCTACGGAGAGCCGCACAATGATGACTGCGATAACGATGCATGTTTTTTGCCTTTGATTATAATATTCACATGCGCTACAAACGCTTTTTAATAACCATTTGTCAAGATATGAGAATAAAAACTCAAAAATAAAGTCAACAAAGGACAAATTTAATTTATCGAATTATAATAAAATGATGAATCTTATTACACAAACAACAGATCTTGAAATTGCACTTAACGCTCTACGTACCTCTGATTTTGTAACAGTCGATACTGAGTTTATCCGCGAAACAACTTTTTGGCCTCAACTGTGTTTAATACAGCTCGCCTCACCAGATGTTACAGTTTTGATTGATCCCATAGCACCAGATATTGATTTACAACCATTTTTTGACCTTATGGTCGATAAAAAAGTTGTAAAAGTTTTTCATGCTGCGCGCCAAGATATTGAAACAATTTATCACCTTGGAGGTGTTATTCCTTCCCCTCTCTTTGATACGCAAATAGCAGGATCCATTTGTGGATTTGGTGATTCTATCTCCTATGATCAAATTGTACAACGCTGTACAGGGCATCATCTTGATAAATCCTCCCGCTTTACAGACTGGAGTTACCGCCCTTTGTCTGAAAAACAACTGCTCTATGCACTTTCCGATGTAACTTACTTAAGAGATGTTTACTTGTTATTGAAAAAAAGGTTAGAGAAAAATCAACGAGCTCACTGGATGGATGATGAAATAACAATCCTTTTAAATCCTAAAACCTATGATATGCCAGAAGATGAAGCATGGAAAAAAGTGAAAGGAAAAATTAAAAAGCCACGTGAACTTGCTGTATTACAAAAGATAGCAGCTTGGCGGGAACGTGAAGCACGAAAATACAATATGCCACGTCGTCATATCATAAAAGATGAATGTCTTATAGAAATAGCAACCCAACAACCAAAAGATGAATCTGCATTAAAACGGTTGCGCAGTCTTAATAAGAACTGGGATAAACTCTCAATTGCTCAATCATTAATCAAAGCTGTCCACGAAGGATTAGAGGTGGATCTTTCTACTTTACCCCCCATTCCTAAACATAATCCACTCAATGATACGACAGCCGCTGTTATCGATCTGCTCAAAGTGTTATTAAAAATTGTTGCAAATGAAAACAGCATTGCCCCTAAAATTATTGCAACATCTAATGATTTAGAAAAAATTGCCAATGGAGGAATAAAGAAAAATATTCCCGCTATGAATGGCTGGCGCTATGAAATATTTGGTAAAAAAGCCGAACAACTGCTAAAGGGCCAGATAGGGTTTTACTTTAACGATGGAAAAATAAGCACAAAACAGCTTTAATTTACATTTTCATTTTGAAAAATCCATTACGCTACTCATTATCTACATCAATTGGTATGCCCTATAGGCCAACGCAAACAGGATAAATAAAGCCTACTTCTGACAAAGTTAAAAAATTAAATAGTAAACTCTTATTAAAATGATAGCTAAATCTTTATCAGGTCAATTAAATAGAAATCCCATTAAAAATAATCTAAAAAAACAGACAGTTCCTTATTTAAAAGTTTTGAAAAAAAAAGTTCTGATAATAAAAGCGCATTCATTACAAAAATAGCAGCCTAGAAATAGGAACAAACAAAGATATAATGCCTCACGTCACCATATCGTATTAAAAACTACCAAGATTGCAATCTAACAATCAAAAACGAGCCAGCATAACAACTAAAATACCTAACAAAAGCAATATATTGATTTCTAACGATAATCTAGCGTTATTTATATTGAATTAGACCTCCGAATATCGTAAGATTCTCTCATTCCATCTCAATAAGACTCATAAAGTTTCACATAAGAAATTATATGATAAAGCGCTGTTTTTTATAAATTAAACACCTTTCAAAGGATTCGAAAATCATGGTTAATAAATAGTTGTGATTTATTTCTATTTTTTATAGTGAAAGGATTTTATAATGACTGAAATGATATTCTTTTGACAGACCGTGAAAGTGCAAAACTGTTTCATATGAGTATTTCAACATTCCAGCGTCATGTAACCAATGGATCTCTCCCAAAATCTTTAAAACTTGTTTTTTATCGCGTTGGTTACAATCGTAATCTTATCAAGATAATCGAGCAAGCTAAACAGAAACGTTATAACGACGCAGCATAAAAAGAAAACCTTTTCACGTAAAAATGGACAAAACTTTTCATTTTCACATGAAGCTTATGAAGTGAAAAATCCATCCTGTGATGCAAGTAACAGAATAAAAAATTATGTTTTCTTTTATGAATGCTCAGGCATTACAAATGCTTTGCGTGGTGTCTAGCATGGGCGTTATGGAACAAGTCCTATTGTCCAGCTCATGATGATAGGCTACCTAGTTTATCCCTCGTCAATGGCCCTATTATTAAGACATAAAACACGAATAAATTAGGAAAAAAATCAAAAAATTTCAAAAGCGAGAGGTTGTTTTATTATTTTTGATAACTTCTGTAATCGTCCAAGAGGACGTTCTCCTAATAACCCAGCGTAATTCTTTGGGATCTGCAGGATAATATGATCTGCTTTTTTATGCCACAATAAATGAGGTAAAATTCCTGCAACAGAAGCACTAAAAAGATGAGCAATACGCATAGTTTCGCCAAGAATACGTGCTTTTTCAATTATATTTTGAGTTGCTAATTGAAAAATGGGAAGAGATTCTTTATCAACCAATAAACTCGTATTGCGAAAAAAAACAGCAAGTGCCGCATAAAGGCGCCCTTCATGAGAAATTCCTGGATAAGATCCTAAAGCTATTTGATTTGCTGCTTCATTGCCTCGATAATCTGGATGTATACGCCAACCAATATCCGCAAGAAGACAAGCGGCTTGACGATAACGGCATTCATTTTCGGTTTCTGAAATTCCAAAAACTTCAAAAGCATTCGTCGTAAAATCAATGAGTTCTTCTGCTTGTTTTGGTGAACGTGCCCGTAAAATAGCCATTTCTGTGCATGCTGCAATGAGAGGATCTGAAAGCCGAATCGCCTGCGGCAAACGTGAATAAAGAAAACCTTCACGAACGCCAGCACCAGAAAAGATTATCTTTTCAAACTCCATACACTGAATGAGTTCAATAAGAACTATTGCCCCATAAGATAAAAGTTTTCGACGATTCTGAGAAACCGCTGCAATCCCTCTCATATTATCAATATTGCCACGTGCTACAAGACGTAAAAAGTTCTCCATTTCAACGGCATCAACTTCATAGCCATGCATAACAGGGAGCCGATAGTGTTTCATTGCCATATGGAGTTTTGCCAAATTACGCCATGTCCCCCCTACTGCATAAAAATAACGTGCTATACCTTTACGAGTACGAACAACAGACGATTTATAAAATTGCTCATGTACAATTTTTGTAGCTACAGCACTATCATTATTTGACATATACTGTAGCCTTAAACCACCCAATGGGAGCGTTATCCCTTCACCAACATCAGAATGATCAATATCAATCAGCTCAAGACTTCCACCACCAAGATCCCCAGAAATACCTTTTGGTTGATAAAAAGTAGACACAACTCCATATGCTGAATACATAGCTTCTTCACTTCCTGAAAGAAGATATATTTTATTTTGCAAAATATCTTCAGCATGCTGAATAAATGCTACGCCATTCTGTGCATCTCGTGCTGCTGCTGTTGCTAAAGTATAGACCTCATCTGCCCCAATCTGTCGACAAAGCGTACGAAACCGTTTCAGTGTTTGCAACGCCATTTTCATCGATTTTTCTTCTAAAAATCCTGTTTTCGCCACACCATGACCGAGACCACAAAGAATCTTTTCATTAAATAAAACTGTTGGTGATCGAACAAGCCCCTCATAAATAACCAACCGAACAGAATTTGAGCCAATGTCAATAACAGCAACAGGCTTACGCCCTTTTAACCGACCTTGAGCATCTCTATATGTCATTGGATTTTAGTCTTTATGTATTTCGGCTTGTTGCCGATGCAACGCAACCAAGCGCGAAACAGAAGACTCAAAAGACTCATTTTCCCCCGCAAAACTTGTATTGGCCATAAAATACTCCTGCGCATTAAATAGACTTTCACCTATCTGCGGTGTAATACGTTTTGATGTTCCATCCTTAAGTATATCAAAGCTTTGTTGATTATCAATGATATTAGCTAACATAATCTGTAAAAGAATTTTTTGACGCACTATTTTATTAAAAACCGGAACCAATATTTCAATACGATAGTCCAAATTACGAGGCATCATATCAGCAGAGCCTAAGTAAACGAGTGCATTTTCATTAGGCAAATCTTGACCATTCCCAAAACAAAAAATGCGACTATGTTCAAGAAAACGCCCGACAATTGATTTTACACGAATATTATCCGAAATTCCTAGAATACCAGGACGTAAACAACATATCCCCCGCACAACCAAATCAATTTGCACCCCTGCTTGACTGGCACGATATAAAGCATCAATAATTTCAGGATCAACCAATGCATTAACTTTCATCCAAATAGCAGCAAACCTTCCCTGTTGTGCATGAACAATTTCTCCCTCAATATGCTCTAAGATACGACCACGCAGTGTTAAGGGTGAAAAAGCAATCTTCATTGTTTCATTTGGACGCTCATATTGCGCAATATAATTGAATAATAACGCAACATCATGAGCGATATCATCATCCGTGGAAAAAAAAGAAAGATCGGTATAAGTTTTAGCATTAATGGGATGATAATTTCCTGTTCCAAGATGAACATAAGAGCGAAGACGTTTTCCCTCACGTCTCACAACTAATGACATCTTAGCATGCGTTTTTAATGCAATAAAACCAAAAATAACTTGAACCCCAGCACATTCAAGATCCCTGGCCCAACGAATATTTGCTTCCTCATCAAAACGTGCTTTAAGTTCTACCAAAGCAGTCACAGACTTTCCCTGTTCAGCTGCTTTAATCAAAGCGCCAACAATTGGACTATCATTTGATGTACGATAAAGTGTTTGTTTTATTTCTACAACATCAGGATCGCAAGCAGCTTGACGTAAAAATTGGACAACAACATCAAATGTCTCATAGGGGTGATGAATCACAATATCATTTTCACGAATAGCCGCAAAACAATCCCCTTTATGTTTACGAATACATTCTGGAACACGAGAAATATAAGGAATAAATTTAAGATCATCGCGGGGAATAGAAACAATTTCTGATACCGTATTAAGCGCTAAAAATCCGTCAAGGACATTAATACAATTATCAGGAACAGCGAGACTATTCGCTATAAATTGGCGTAAACTCTCTGGCATTTTTGCGTCAAACTCAACTCGAATAACCTGCCCACGGCGCCGCCTTTTAAGAGCAGTTTCAAAAAAATGAACAAGATCCTCAGCTTCTTCTTCTACTTCAATATCACTATCTCGGATTATTCTAAATATACCAATTTCTTTAACCTCATAGTTAGGAAATACATATTTAATAAAAAGGCAAATAACATCTTCAGATGCAATAAAACGAAAATGATTGCCTTCTTGAGGAAGAAGAATAAAACGCCTTAAAAGCATTGAAATAGATAACAACACTGTGTGTGAATTCTGATCAGTTTCTCCAGACAATTGAAGCCCAATAGAAAGCCCTAAATTAGGAATAAATGGAAAAGGATGAGTAGAATCAACAGGTAAAGGTTTTAAAACAGGAAAAATTGTCTCAAGAAAATATTTTTCAAGCCATGATTTTTCAATTTCTGAAAGATCATCAGAACAAATAATTTCAATATCATTCTTTTTTAATTCATCACGTAAAACATTCAATTCTCGTAGTTGGTGAGCCTGCAGCTTTGAAATCTCAGCTAATACAATATCAAGTTGTTCCTGTGGAGTGTGCCCATCTGCACTGCACGCTGTAACGCGAGCACGAATTTGAGCTGCTAGTCCTGCAACACGAACCATAAAAAACTCATCAAGATTTGCAGCTGAAATAGAAAGAAATTGTAGACGTTCTAATAAAGGATGTTTCGAATTAGCCGCTTCCATCAAAACACGATTATTAAATTGTAGCCATGAAAACTCTCGATTAATAAATCGTACCGGATTTTTCATTGTTATATTCGATATAGAAATTTTATCTACCACCCTCTGTTCCATATATCCTAAATAATTTTCTTTTATATTTTCTAAAATCCTTGACGAAATATCTCACATAACATTTGATAATATGTTATCATCATAATAATATATCAATGCCTAACTTCCCTCATCATTTTTCCATTTAATATTTAAAAGTACTTGGAATTATTGCTATGCGCAAAGCACTAAAAGTAAGACAACTATTCTAATATAGCATAAAAGAAGAGAAATTTGTCTTAAAAAGCATCTTGCATTATTATACGCTTTATTACAAACTCACGCCTATAAAATAGAAGAGCCCAATCATAGCTGATGAGAAAATTTATTCTGGAGTTTGTATGCCATGGCTGATCACAATATTCCTCATTTCCAAAATGACCTTGGATATAAAACAATCGAAATTGGTGTGAAAGAATTTATGTGTGTAGGCGCTACACACCCATTCGATCATCCTCATATCTTTATCGATATGGGAGCAGCAGATGAGAAAATTTGCCCTTACTGCTCAACCCTTTATCGTTATGTTCCCTCGCTATCATACGATCAAACAAACCCAACAGGATGCTTATATCATCCAGAAAAGCTATTATAATTGCGTTTTTTGGCTTTCTTAATAACCCCTCTTTTAATTCTGCTTGTTTAATATGAAATCATTTGTGGAACAATCACCCATCATCGTTGGAGGAGGAATTGCTGGTTTAAGCACTGCTTTAGCACTCGCTCATAAAGGAATTGCAAGCACCATTATCGAAAAGTGTAAGCAACTTGAAACGATAGGCGCTGGTATTCAACTGACACCAAATGCAACATCTATTCTTGCTCGCTGGAAACTTCTTAACAAACTCACTGAAGTCGCGACAATCCCATATTTTCTTGAGTTAAAAGATGGATTATCTTTAAAAATACATCTACGGGCTCATCTTATTAATCTAACAGAAAAATATTGGAAAGCCCCTTATATGACGATTCACCGCGCGGCTTTACAAAAAATTTTATATAATGCAGTGATTGAAAATCCTTTGATCAAATACAAAGCAGGCGAAACGATTGTATCTTCTACCCAATCGGCAACCAACATTAAAATCACGACAATAAAAACAGATACGGCAACAGAACAGCTTTATTCAACGCCCCTCTTGATCGGATGTGATGGCGTTTGGTCAACATTACGGCAACAATCTCCTTTTCATGAAAAAGCAAATTTTAGTGGCTTTATTGCTTGGCGTGCAACAACAACATCTGATAATCTTCCTCAAAACTTTCGTTCTTCATTGCAAAATATGAAGACAATTACGGCTTGGATGGGACCAAAAAATCATCTTGTTGTCTACCCCATTCAATCGTCAGAAAAAATTTTTAATTTTGTCGCCATTACGCATGGAGAAAGTTCAAAAGAAGGATGGGCCCATAAAGGAGATAAAGAAAAACTCAAATCTCTTTTTAAAGATTGGAATTCAAAAATCTTACAAATCTTCGATCATATTGATGAATGGAGTTATTGGCCACTTTTTCAAATGAAACAAAATCGTTTTATCGGTTTAGAGAGACAAGTATTTGTTGGCGATTGCGCACATGCTGCCTTACCTTTTGCAGCACAAGGTGCCGCTATGGCAATCGAAGATGCCGCCACATTAGCAAAAGCACTTTCATTGAAAGATTTTTCATTAACGAAAGCACTTTCGCTTTACGAAACAACACGCACCCCGCGTATTGCAGCAGTAAAAAAACGCGGAGATTTCAATAGATTAGCCTATCACGCAACCGGTCCCATAGCAATTGCACGCAATCTCATGATGAAAATTCGTACACCAGAGAGCATTATGTCAGATCTCAATTGGCTTTACATGTATGATGCGATGAATTCTATAAAAAATAATGATAAAAACTTATAAAATTCTTCCGGCACTTTGAATATTACGAAAGAACGAGATTTTTTTAATTTTATGACACTAAAAAATATCATAATTTACTCTAATAAAAGCAATATTTTTCGAAACCTACAATCCGATTTTAAAAGCTCCATTTTTAGCTCTCCTAAAAGCAAAAACACCACTCAAAATCAGCTCCCATCTTTAATCTTTCTTTAACTCAATTCTACATCAACAACACCCTGAATTAATTTCATAGCATTTGCGACATGTGAATTTACCTTATATCGCTTAGGAAGTGCAATTTCGACTTCTCGCAATCCATCCTCTTGAATTAAAATAAGCCCAACCTCTCCATTCCCCCCAAGATTTAAATTTTGTTCAATTTGTGGAAGCATATCAACTGTTTTTATAAAGAGACGCATCATTTTATGCTGTTGTAATGATTCATTTTCCAAAGACTGAATTGTTTCAATTCGCAAACTAACTCCTTCAGAACGATTTTCTGCGCTCACCGTAATAATAAAAGATTTTCCGGGTTCTAGCATCTCTTCATAATCCGAGAGTGCCTCAGAAAAGAGAACTGCTTCATATTGTCCACTTGTATCAGAAAAATGAATAATTCCCATTTTTTTACCAGATTTTGTTTTGCGCACGTTTTTTGCCACAACAGTTCCAGCAAGCCGTGCAGCCGTTGCTCCCCCTTTAACGGCATTGGCAAAATTACCCCAAGTCTGAATGCGTTTTTTGTTCAGAATAGCTTGATACTCCTCCAAAGGATGCGCAGAAAAGTAAAAACCTATAGCTTGAAATTCTCGATAAAGTTTCTCAGCCGGCAACCAAGGGGTTGTTTGCGATAAAATCAATGGTTCTTTTAATCCGCCTGCCATTCCAAATATATCAACCTGCCCGCTAGAATTGTCATCGAGAATACGAAGTGCACGCGCATGAAGGGTTCCAAGATTGGCTAATAAAACCTCACGTGCAATGTTAAAACAATCAAAAGCACCAGCACAAACTAAACTTTCCATCGCACGCTTATTAACAATACGAGGATCAACACGCGCACAAAAATCTTCCAAATCCTTAAAAATCTTACTCCCACGACAAGAAACAATATGATCTACAACAGTTTCTCCCACACCTTTAATGGCAGCAAGAGAATAATAAATACAATTATCACCAACCTCAAAAACACGATGAGATGTTTGTATAGAAGGTGCAATAACTTCAATACCCAACCTTAATGCTTCACGCCGAAAATCATTGAGCTTATCTGTATTCGTCATATCATATGTCATTGAAGCAGCTAAAAACTCAACGGGATAGTTTGCTTTCATATAAGCCGTTTGGTAAGAAACAATTGCATAAGCAGCAGCGTGCGATTTATTAAAACCATAATCGGCAAATTTTGCTAAAAGATCAAAGATAATATCAGCTTGATCTTTATCCACGCCACCTGCAACAGCTCCATTGACAAAACGCGTACGCTGTTTTTGCATTTCAGCATGAATTTTTTTCCCCATAGCACGACGTAGTAAATCAGCTTCTCCAAGCGAATAGCCAGCAAGAACCTGAGCAATCTGCATCACCTGTTCTTGATAGACAATAACACCTTGTGTTTCTTTGATCAGATGATCTATCTTAGGATGAATAGAAGCAATTTCCTCTTCCCCATGTTTGCGTGCATTATAGGTTGGAATATTCTCCATTGGACCTGGACGATAAAGTGCAACCAGCGCAATAATATCTTCAATACGGTCTGGCTTCATTCCAATCAACGCCTTGCGCATACCAGAACTTTCCACCTGAAACACGCCAACCGTTTCACCACGTGCCATCATAGCGTAGGTTGCTTCATCATTCAGAGGAATATTTGATAAATCTATTTTAATCCCCTTTCTGGCAACAAAATCGACTGCCATTTTCAAAACAGTAAGCGTTTTTAATCCAAGAAAATCAAATTTTACCAGCCCCGCTTGTTCAACATATTTCATGTTAAATTGTGTAACAGGCATATCAGAACGAGGATCACGATACATCGGGACAAGCTCCCAAAGTGGACGATCTCCGATAACAATCCCAGCAGCATGAGTTGAAGCATGACGATAAAGTCCCTCCAACTGAAGCGCTATATCTAATGCGCGTCCAACAACGGGATCTTTTTTCTTTTCTTCTTCAAATTTAGGTTCATCCTTAATAGCATCTGCTAATTCTACCTGACTTCCTGGGGTGGCAGGAATTAATTTTGTAAGATAATCCACCTGACGATAAGGAACTTCTAAAACACGCCCCACATCACGCAAAACTGCACGTGCCTGTAACTTACCAAAAGTAATAATTTGAGCAACTTGATCACGTCCATATTTTTTTTGAACATATTGAATAACTTCTTCGCGCCGCTCTTGACAAAAGTCGATATCAAAATCTGGCATCGAAACACGATCTGGATTCAGAAAACGTTCAAAGAGAAGAGAAAACCGCAAGGGATCCACATCAGTAATCGTCAATGCATAAGCAACAAGTGAACCAGCACCAGAACCCCGGCCTGGTCCAACGGGAATGTCATGAACCTTTGCCCATTTTATGAAATCTGAAACGATAAGAAAATATCCAGAAAATTGCATACGCGTAATAACTGAAATTTCATAATCAAGCCGCTGTTCATAATCTGCAATCGTATACCCTTCAGCCAACCCTATTGTTTCAAGCCGAATCTTCAAACCATCTTTAGCCTGATTTAATAACTCACTATCTTCTATTTCTAAAGTAGTTTCTGAATTAACAGATTGTTCTATAAAACGAGGCAATATCGGTTTTCGAAGAGGCGAGGCAATATGACAACGCAATGCAATTTCAACACTATTTTCCAAAGCTTCTGGAAGATCAGAAAACAGTGTAACCATTTCATCTTGTGACTTCAAATAATGATCTGGTGTCACACGTTTGCGATCTGGATTAGAGACAATTTGTCCTTCTGAAACAGCCATCAGCGCATCATGCGCTTCATACCCTTCTCTTTGCAGAAAAAAAGCTTCATTCGTTGCTACAAGAGGAATTTCATGCGCATAAGCCAATTCAATAAGATCAGCTTCTACTCTCCGGTCATAAGAGCCATGCCGTTGTAACTCCACATAAAGACGATCAGCAAAAGATTTTTTCAAATAAATTAAGCGCTCAACAGCATGTTCTTTTTTCTCTTCTGCCAAAGAAAGATTAATAGGTCCTCCCTTTCCACCCGTTAAAGCGATTATGCCTTCACTGTGTTCTGACAACCAATCAGCTTTAATATGAGGAGGATCAGTATCACACTTATCAAGATAAGCACGGCTCACAAGACGAACCAAATGAGCATAACCGGTTTCGCTAGCAGCCAAAAGAACAATAGAGCAAAAATCAGAAGGATTACGCCATTTAGCCAAACGTGAATGATCATTTTCATCACAAAAATCAACAGTAAGCTGACAACCAATAATAGGTTGGACCCCATGAGAAAGACAATGCTGTGAAAATTCCAAAGCACCAAATAAATTATTGGTATCGGTAATAGCAACCGCTGGTGCATGATCTAAAATCGTCTGTTGAATAATTTGGGGGATTTTTAAAGCCCCTTCGAGCAAGGAATAAGCTGAATGCACTCTCAAATGAATAAAGCGAGGAAGAGAATTTTTGTTCTCTTGCATTTGCATTTTATTTTTTACCACTCTCACAATTTCCCACTACAAAATAAATGCTAAACAGCACCCCTTATAAAAGAAAAAACTTCTGTTCATCATCAAACTTTAAAGCTATAAATTCATCATCCTACATAGGAGCAATATCCCAATTTTATTAATATTTATAAGAGAGTTCTATCAAGAAAATGCTTCTATTCACAGCAAATAAACACCTAAAATAAAAAGAAAAACAATATACCTCATCTAAGTACTTTAATTTTTGACCATTTAATTGTATTTTTCTTTAAATATTAATTTCTCTTCCTAAAGTTCAATGTGTAAATAAAGCAACCTTGTCTTTATGACTTTATCCCCAAAAAGCTCTTCTAAAGGTCTAGAAAAAACAAAAAGGGCAGGTTAAATTTGCTCATGCCTCCAAGTCTTCTTACCCCACTTTTTAATTCTATCCGAACTCTTTCTGGTATTACACCTAAAGTCTATGGTTTATTGACCAAACTCTTAGATGTTAATCCCACACAACGCGAAGCAACCCTTATTGACCTTCTTCAATTAATGCCCCATTCCGTTATAGACCGCAGAATGCGTCCCAACATTACTTGTGCAAAAGAAGGAGATACTGTTACGCTCGAAATTATCATCGATCAACATCAACCACCACCCCGTGGTCACAACCGAATTCCCTATCGTGTTATTGCCCATGATCACACAGGAAAAATAAATTTAGTCTTTTTTCATGCTCAACCTCTTTGGCTAAAAAAACAACTCCCCGAAGGAAAAAAAGTCATTATATCAGGAAAAGTTGAATGGTTTAATGGACAGCTTTCAATGGCGCATCCAGACTATATTGCCCCAAGCGAACAATCAAATCAGATACCTCTGATCGAACCTGTCTATCCCTCTACTGCCGGACTAACTGTAAAGACACTAAGACGCGCCATACAAAACGCTCTTGATTTTATTCCTCTTCTACCAGAATGGATAGATGAAAATGTAAAAAAGCAGCAAAATTTTCCTTCTTTTTCCGTTGCTTTACGCCGTATCCATGCACCCATTAACCCCAATGATCTATCCTTAGAAAGTACAGCACGCAAACGTCTTGCCTATGATGAATTGCTCGCTTGTCAATTGGCACTAGGACTCGTGCGTTTGAAAACTAAATCTCTTGTTGGCACTTCTCGACCATCAACAGGAATTTATACTAAAAAATTACTCAATATCCTCCCCTTTCAACTCACAACCGGACAAAAAAAAGCAGTAGAAGATATCGCAAATGATCTTGCTTCACCAGAACCGATGCTAAGACTACTTCAAGGTGATGTAGGCGCAGGAAAAACTGTTGTTGCATTGATGGCAATGGCACAAATTGCTGAAAATTCAGGACAATCAGCTTTAATGGCACCAACTGAAGTGCTTGCTAGGCAACATTTTGCCACCATCGCTCCTCTTGCCGAAAAGGTCGGATTACAAACAACGCTTTTAACAGGACGAGAAAAAGGAAAATTGCGGACAAATATCGTGAATGATATTCTGTCAGGTCAAGTTTCTATTGTTATCGGAACTCATGCTCTCATACAAAACAGCGTTACTTATAATAATCTCGCTTTAACCATTATCGATGAACAACACCGTTTTGGTGTCCATCAACGTATCGCTCTTACAGAAAAAGGCAATAAAGCTGATATGCTGGTTATGACCGCCACGCCCATTCCGCGCACACTTGTCTTAACAGCTTTTGGTGATATGGATGTCTCTAAAATTACCGAAAAACCAATGGGACGACAACCCATTACAACAGCAACGCTTTCTTTGAAACGTCTTCATGAGCTTATAGCGAGAATCGCAATTGCATTAGAAAAAGGAGAAAAGCTCTATTGGATTTGTCCTTTAGTAGAGGAATCGACAGCTCTTGATCTCACTTCAATTGAAAACCGCTTTGCATTTCTCCATGAGCGCTTTGGAGCACACGTTGGTATGATCCATGGAAAAATGTCTACAGCAGAAAAAGAAGCCGCTATGGCATCTTTTAAATGTGGAAATACACGTATTTTAGTTGCAACCACCGTCATTGAAGTGGGAGTAGATATTCCAGATGCTTCGATCATTATCATCGAACACGCGGAACATTTTGGCCTTTCACAATTGCACCAATTACGTGGACGTGTAGGACGAGGCGATAAAAAATCTTCCTGCATTTTGCTCTATAAAGATCCACTGACTAAAACAGCAGCAACACGCCTTAATATTATCCGCAATACAGAAGATGGTTTTGAAATTGCTGAAGAAGATTGGCGCCTACGAGGCGAAGGAGAACTTTTAGGTACAAAACAATCCGGAGTCCCTGAATTTCATATAGCAAACCTTGCAGTTCATAGCGATCTTTTGTCAATGGCAAGAAAAGATGCTCGTTTATTTTTACAACGCGATCCTCATCTTTCTTCTGAGCAAGGACAAGCTTTACGGTTGCTCCTTTATCTTTTCGGACACAACGATGCTGCACGCCTCTTACGAGCAGGATAACAAAAACCCTCTAATAAAAAACTTAAATACCTCTCTGTTCAAATATGATTTTCTCTTAGAATTACCCATAAATGATCTACGCAGTCTCTTACCATCTTTATGCTTCATGAACGAATAACAAATCAACTGCATTAAAACAGTAGAAGCAATATTGCGTCTTTTTTTACCATTATATTCACATAACTGATCTATTTTTTGATAGGTAAGAAAATATTTTTCGTTTTATCGTAAAGGATTTAGGAATAAAAAACCTTTCTTCAGTATTCTCGTTCAACAGAGAAAAATGAAAAAATAAGTTTCATTATAAATCAATTTCTTACACTTGATTATTCTCCAAAAGATTCAGAAATATACTTTTATTCAACCGTGACTGATTTTGCTAAATTACGGGGTTGATCAACATCTGTTCCTAATAAAACAGCCGTATGATAAGCGATTAACTGAACAGGGAGTGCATAAATAATAGGAGAAATAAATTCTGGAACATCTGGCAAAGTGATCGTTGATAAAGTCTTAAGACAAGCTACTTCTGCTCCCTTTTTATCGGTTATTAAAATAATACGACCATTACGCGCTACCACTTCTTGCATATTAGAAAAAGTTTTTTCAAACCACCGATCATAAGGTGCAACAACAATAACGGGTATTGTCTCATCCACCAGAGCAATTGGTCCATGCTTTAATTCACCTGCCGCATAACCTTCAGCATGAATATAAGAAAGCTCTTTCAGTTTAAGAGCTCCCTCCAAAGCAATCGGATAAGAAGTTCCACGTCCCAGATAAAGAACACTTTTTGCATTCACCAAATCACGACAAATACATTCAATTTTTCTCTCTAATTTTAAGACCTCATTTAAAATACGTGGAACTTCTGCCAACTGTCGAACCAGTTGCTTTTCTATTTGAGCCGAGAGATAGCCACGTTGTTTAGCCGCACTAAGAGCGAGTGAAGCAAGCGTTGCCAATTGACAGGTAAAAGCTTTTGTTGAAGCAACACCTATTTCCGGTCCGGCAAGTGTTGGGAGAATAAAATCAGCCTCCCTTGCCATTGTTGATTGCTCTACATTCACAATTGTTGCTGTTTTTACACACCGCTCACGACAATAACGCAAAGAAGCCAATGTATCAGCTGTCTCACCAGATTGAGAAACAAACAGCGATAACACATCAGACGTTATAGGAGGTTCACGATAACGAAACTCGGAAGCAACATCATTATCAACACTTAAAGCGGCAAATTTCTCAAACCAATAGCGCGCAACTAAGGTTGAATAATATGCCGTTCCACAACTCGCAAAAAGAAGCCGATGAATATTTTTCCAATCAATCAAATTCTCAAGCGGTCGAACCGCATAATTTCCAAGATCAAGATAATGCGCCAAATTATGAGAAATCACTTCAGGTTGTTCAAACATTTCCTTGTGCATAAAATGACGATGATTACCCTTAGAAATCAATAAAGCCCCTTCAAGTAATGTCGTCACAGGACGTTTTACCGGTTGATTATTAGCATCATAAATTGTAACACCTTCCCGTGTGAGAACAGCCCAATCCCCATCTTCCATATAGCTAATATAATCAACGAATGGTGCCAAAGCTATGGCATCTGACCCCACAAAAAATTCATCTTTTCCATAACCAATTGCCAGAGGTGGACCAGAACAAGCCGCAATCATAAGGTTATCTTCACCTTCGAAAATAAGAGCAATAGCAAAAGCCCCCTGCAGCCTTTTCCAACTGGTACGTATGGCTTCTTGCGGAGAAAGACCATCTTTTAATGCACGCGTTATTAAATGTGCAATAACTTCCGTATCCGTCTCTGTTTCAAAGATACAACCATCCTCTATGAGTTCCTTTTGCAGTTCTACAAAATTTTCAATAATACCATTATGAACAATCGCAAGCTTTTCAGTCACATGGGGATGCGCATTGCGTTCAACAGCAATTCCATGCGTAGCCCAACGGGTATGACCAATCCCTAAACTTCCCTCCAGAGGTGTTTTTTTTAATTTTTCTTCTAAATGAACAAGCTTCCCCTCAGCACGTACACGATAAAGATGCCCATTATGGACCGTTGCCACCCCAGATGAATCATACCCTCTATATTCAAGACGTTTTAACCCCTCAACCAAAGAGGACGTAACACACCTCTTTCCAAGAACTCCAATAATTCCACACATTAAAAAGCTCCAACCCACATCTTAAGATTCAAATTTTACAAAACAATCCAACAGCCTTTATTTAAAACTATAAATAATAAAAATAATTCAAACATGGAATACGGCAATCTTTAAGAATAAATCTTCCATCCATCGTTAGATTAACACGAAACAAAAGAATAAGCTGAAAATAATCATTTTTTCTGTTTTTTTTCTAACAAACGCTCTCGAAATTTTGTCGCATAGCCCTCTTTTATAACCTGTCGTGCACGCCCAAAAGCCATACTGTTCATAGGAATATTTTCAGTAATAACACTTCCTGAAGCAACATAAGAGCCATCCCCTATTACCAATGGGGAAACAAGTGCCGTATTAGACCCAACAAAAGCATGATCACCAATCATG
Source organism: Bartonella sp. AP9QHHD (assembly GCF_042195625.1). Lineage (NCBI taxonomy): Bacteria > Pseudomonadati > Pseudomonadota > Alphaproteobacteria > Hyphomicrobiales > Bartonellaceae > Bartonella > Bartonella sp. AP9QHHD. The sequence continues at coordinate 44,311 of NZ_JBHIOP010000046.1, forward strand.
GTTTTATATTTGTTAAATCCATCATAATTGCAAGTAATCGTACCGGCTCCAATATTGGTATGTGCACCAATTTCGGCATCACCAATATAACTTAAATGATTGATTTTAGAAGATTCTCCTACCTTAGCTTGTTTGACTTCACAAAAATTTCCAATCTTTACGGACTTAGCCAACTCTGTTCCAGGACGCAAACGTGCATAGGGACCAATCTGTGCATCTCTACCAACCACAGCACCTTCGAGATAACTAAATGCATGAATAACCGCACCAGATTGTACTTTTACGTTTAACCCAAAATAAACATTTGGTTCTATCACCACCCCTGGTGCAATTTCTGTATCATAAGAAAAATAGAGTGTTTCTGGCTTTAAGAGTGTAACACCCGATAACATTAAATCGCGCGCTTTACGTTTTTGCCACAAAGAATCAGCCTCAGAAAGCTCAAGACCGTTGTTAATTCCTACAATATCTTCAAAAGGAACTTCAACAACACGCACATCTAATCCTTCGCGTGTTGCAAGAGAAGCAATATCTGTTAAGTAATATTCTTTTTTCACATTATTATTACCAACTTTCTCTAAAAGAGAAAGTGCATGTTTTCCACGCATAGCGAGTATTCCACCATTACAAAAAGAAATCTTTTTTTCTTCATCGCTAGCGTCTTTTTCTTCTACAATTGCAATCAATTGACCATTTTTCTCGAGAAGACGCCCATAACCTGTTGGATGTTTGGTATGAAAACCTGCAAAAACAACATCTGCTCCATCAGCAAGCTGTGCACGCATTTGGTGCAATGAATCTTGCTGAATGAGAGGAGTATCCCCAAAAACAATGAGCACATCATCCACCTCCTTTTGCAAAGCTAAACGAGCAGACAAAACAGCATGGGCAGTTCCTAAACGCTCTTTTTGTTCAAAAATCATTACATCTTTTACAAATGACTGAACAACGTGCGTAACCTCCTTAGCACCATATCCCACAACAACCGCTAATTGTGAAGAGCCTGCCAATTCTATTTTTTTTAGAACATGGCATATAAGAGGCAATCCAGCAATTTTATGAAGTACCTTAGGCAGAGACGATTTCATGCGCGTCCCCTCACCTGCGGCAAGAACAATAGAAAGACAACTTCTAACCATAAAAACACATAAGACTAACGAGAAAATCCAAAAAAAATCATAATATTGTGCCAACGAATATCTTCAATATAACTCAACGAAGGATAATGTTCTAAAAGCCAAAATGAAAGATCCTGCATAGAACCTGTTAAAAACAAAATCCCTGTAAGAATAAGAAAAACACCAATGATTTTTTCAACTTTTCCTAAATGAATACGAAAAGCTCCTAAAAATCGCATAAAACTGCTCGAAAATAAAGCTGCTAACATAAAAGGAATAGCAAGACCTAATGCATAAACCGCTAAGAGAACAGCTCCCTCTCCCACAGTTTCTTTTGTTCCAGCAAGCGTTATAATAGGACCTAAAATAGGGCCAATACACGGTGTCCAACCAAAGGCAAAAGCTAAACCGATAATATACGCGCCTAAAGGACCAGCAGGTGTTTTTTTGGTCTGAAAACGCGCCTCACGAAATAAAAAAGCGATCTTGAAAATCCCCAAAAAATTTAAACCAAAAATAATAATGACAATTCCAGCAGCAAGAGCAAACCAATCACGATAATAACCGATGAATTTCCCAATTGTACTAGCACTGGCACCTAAAGCAACAAAAACAGTCGTAAACCCAAGAACAAAAGCAATAACAGAAGATAATAAAGCCCACCGGATAAAGACTTTCTCATCAGGCTTTTCTGAACGAAAATCATCAATACCAACCCCTGCCATATAGCACAAATAAGGAGGAACTAACGGCAAAACGCATGGTGACAAAAAAGAGAGTGCCCCAGCAAAAAACACACCAACTGTTGAAATTTCAATCAAAATTCATACCCCGTCTTTCATCGTAGTTTACCCCCCCATGAACAACAATCAATCCACATCTTCATCAACTCGCTGCATATTTTCTTCATTCGCTATCACACTTATATCTTCATCATGACCAGAAACGACTGAAAAAACTTTTTGATAGATTTTATCTTTATTTTTAGCAATTGCAATATACTCTCCCTCCGCTAACACGAGTGAAACATACGCACCTACTGTTTCATAAACGATATCACCAGAATCATTGGCAAGAGACCAACTTGTATCTGCAAGCGCTTCTCCTCTTTCTTGTCGCACCAGCTTTAAGACAATCTGAGCGGCCTGATGTTCAAGAGTAACTTCTGTTATTTTACCCGCATCCACTTGAATATCCGAACGAGCCGTCGCATTAATAGAACCATAATGGGAAGCAACATGGTAGCGGCCAGCTTTTAAACGCACAACTGATTGGGGTTTAACATTTGATATAATTACTCCCGTATCATCATTTTCTTTTTCATCCTCATAAATGGTAAAACGGAGTTCCTTTTCATTCATTACGCCATTGAGCAGTGTTGCATTTAAAATGACACCACCAGCCTCAAGATTAAAGTTTTTTACAAGACTCTGCCCATTTTCTAAACGAATATGGCGCACAGCACTCATATGACCAAATGAGACATGAACAAGATAATTTCCTGGTTCGAGATCAAAACGTGCACTTCCCCCCTTATAGGTTGCCACTAATGGTAACTTATTATCAATCCCTAGAATAGGAGCATAAACCCGCCAGACAAGCCCTTTTTCAATATCCGGATGACTATTTGTTAATCGAGCATTCAAAATGAGTTGTGTTTGAGATGCTAAGTTTTCGTTCTCCTGCTTTTGAGTCTTTACAATAAAACTCCTTGATTGTCTCTGCTGCTGATCTTGCCCTTCTCCTGCTTCAGAAAAAGCACAGTGGCTCCAAGTCAATAAAGAAAGCGCCACGCACAACCATACACATCGGTGCACTATTTTTATAAGAATACCCATTTTTGCATTGTTGATCAACATGATCTTTTTTTCAAGAAACAATATCACACAGCCATCATTTTAAATTGAGAAACTTACACCACAACCACATGATGAAACAGCATTGGGATTGTGGATTTGAAAAGACTGCCCCATAAGATCATCAACAAAATCAATCTCAGCTCCTTCCATAAAAGGAAGTGATAGTAAATCAATAAACACAACTGCCCCGTCTTTTTTGAGAACGAGGTCATCTTCACACATTTCAGAAACCAAGTCATATTTATAAGAAAAACCAGAACACCCACCACCTTCAACAGAAATACGTAATGCTATTTTATCGGGTTCACGCAAAAGTATCTGTGCAATTTTTTTGGCAGCAATATCTGAAATTTTCACATTCATTTTATATATCCTTGCATTAAACCTTCAAGAAAGAGTATCCTACACTCAAAGAGCAGTTTATTTCTCATAAACCACTCTCAATTTTAAGATGATAATAGACAGCTTGCAATGGATATAGGCAATATCAACTTCAATTACCAATCTCGAGCAGTATACAGTGCTCATCCACAAACAAGCCGTGGTCGATTATACCATGAAACGATGAGCACCACACGCTCACCTTTTCAACGAGATAGAGATCGTATTATCCATTCTAATGCATTTCGACGTCTTAAACATAAAACGCAAGTGTTTATTGCTGATGAAAGCGATCATTACCGTACTCGCCTAACCCATTCCATAGAGGTTTCTCAAATTGCAAGAACATTAGCCCGTGCCCTGTGTCTTGATGAAGACCTTGCCGAAGCCATTGCCCTTGTTCACGACTTTGGACACACACCCTTTGGCCATGCAGGAGAAGATGCTCTTAATGAAGCCATGGTACTTTATGGCGGCTTTGATCATAATGCACAAGCATTACGCATTGTAACAAAACTAGAACAGCGCTATGCAAATTTTGATGGACTTAACCTTACATGGGAAACCCTCGAAGGACTTGTAAAGCATAATGGTCCCCTTTTAGGTCCTCACGCAAAGAATAAGGAGGTTCCTATCGATATTTTACAATACAATGCAAAGCAAGACCTTGCACTCGATTGTTTTGCAGGGCTAGAAGCGCAATGTGCTGCTATTGCAGATGATATCGCATACAATGCGCATGATATTGATGATGGTCTACGTTCGCAATTTTTAACACTCGATCAATTTGAACATGTTCCACTAACAGCAGCAATATTAAAAGATATAACAGATGAGCATCCCCACCTCGACCAAGCGCGTCGCGGTTACACACTTGTACGAAGACAAATAACAACCATGGTTGAAGATGTTATCAAACAATCACAAGAAAATTTAGCACGCATCAAACCAACAAGCATAAACGATATTCACCAAGCAAAACAAACCATTGTCACCTTTTCACCGACAATGACCGTTTATGAAAAAGAACTAAAAAACTTTTTATTTAAAAATCTTTACTACCATGAACAAGTTCTTAGTCGTCGCAATGCAGCAAAATGCATTGTACAAAAATTATTCAATTGTTATTATGAAAATCCAAATACAATGCCTGAAAGTTGGCAGAGCAAAACAGTGCACTTAAAAAATCAAGAGTTAGCACGTTTGATTGCTGACTTTCTTTCAGGCATGACGGATCACTACGCTCTACGTGAATATCAGCGTTTATTTGACCATACAGATAATTTCGTTTAATGGCTTTTGGCATCATCATGGAAGCTAAATATGAATATCTTTAAAAACTTCGAAAAAAAAATTAAGAGATCAATTGAATTATCTGATATAAAAGGAAAAAATGGAGAAGATCTAGATTTATCAAAAATCACTGTTGATCCTCCGCGTGATTCCTCCCACGGTCATTTATCAACCAATGCTGCTATGGTGCTTGCAAAATCTATTGGAATCAATCCACGTGCACTTGCAGATAAAATCATAGAACTTCTTAAAAATGATTCCTCTATCGAAAATATAGATGTTGCCGGTCCTGGTTTTATAAACATAAAGCTTACAAAATTATTTTGGCAAGATGCTATAAAATCTATGCTTGAATTAGGCACTTCTTATGGTCGTATTCCAATGGGACAAGGAAAATGCGTCAATGTTGAATATGTCTCAGCAAATCCCACTGGACCAATGCATGTAGGACACTGCCGCGGAGCAGTTGTTGGGGATGTTCTCTCCAATTTGCTACAATTTACGGGCTATAACATTACAAAAGAGTATTATATCAATGATGCGGGTCAACAAATCGAAGTCCTCGCCCATTCGGTACTATTGCGCTATCGTGAAGCTCTTGGGCAAGAAATTAATGAAATTCCAGAAGGACTCTATCCTGGAGAATACTTGATACCATTGGGTCAATCGCTTGCTCAAGAGTTTGGTGACCAACTCCTCACGATGGATAAAGATGAAGCCTTATCTCTTGTGAAAGAACGTGCAATTCATGCAATGATGTCCATGATTCGCGAAGATTTGGCTGCTCTTAATATTTATCATGATATCTTTTTCTCTGAGCGAATGCTTTATGCAGATAATGCACGCGCCATTCGTAACACCATCAACGACCTCACTTTAAATGGTTATATCTACAAAGGAAAACTCCCCCCTCCCAAAGGACAAAATACAGAAGACTGGGAACCAAGCGAACAAACTTTGTTCCGTTCAACAAATGTCGGTGATGACCAAGACCGTGTTTTAGTCAAATCTGACGGTTCTTACACTTATTTTGCTGCTGATGTTGCTTATTTTCGGGATAAATTTAATCGTCATTTTGATGAAATGATTTATATTCTAGGCGCAGACCATGCGGGCTATGTAAAGCGGCTAGAGGCAATGGCAAAAGCAATTTCTGGGGATAAAGCTAAATTAAGTGTCTTCTTGTGTCAATTGGTAAAACTTTTTCGCAACGGTCATCCTGTACGCATGTCAAAAAGAGCAGGATCTTTTGTCACTCTACGGGATGTTGTCGAAGAGGTTGGGCGTGATCCTGTGCGTTTTATGATGCTATACCGTAAGTGTGAAGCACCTCTTGATTTTGATTTTGCAAAAGTAACAGAACAATCAAAAGATAACCCCATCTTTTACGTACAATATGCAAGTGCACGTTGTCACTCAGTCTTTCGTCAAGCACAAGAAGCGCTTCATATTAAAAGCTTTTCAAATAATACATTGATTGCCCATCTTCATCGATTAACAGATGACCATGAAATATTGTTAATACGCAAACTTTCTGAATATCCACGTATCATTGAACAGGCCGTAATTCATAAAGAACCGCATCGATTAGCGTTTTACCTTTATGACCTTGCCTCCAGCTTTCACACCCATTGGAATAAAGGGAGTGAAAATCTCAATTTACGCTTTATTCAACCTGATGATAAAGAGTTATCCTTTGCAAGATTAGGATTGATACAAGCTGTTATCAATATTTTATCATCAGGGCTTACCATCATAGGAGTCGAAGCACCCATAGAAATGCGTTGAAAAAGTTCTATAAATACATACAATAGGTACTCTATTGATAAACTTTTTCATGTATCCTTGCATGAGAGGGGGAAAATTTATAATTTTAATATAACAAATCAAAATCAACCATTGATTGCACGTAAGTGCAAACCATCATGTGAGAAAAGCTATGAGCGATAACGATCGCAAAAATCTACACGAAACAAAACACGATCATGAACACCATGATCCTTTAGAAAGGCTTACGCGCATTTTTAATCCGCACAAACAAAGCGGAAACCAAAATGAGCAATCGTCTTTAAAAACAGAACGATCAACATCTCACCCCGAAACATCATCCCATGATGATGATTTTGATTTCTCCTTTCTAGAAGAGGAACTTGAAAAAAATTTAGCACATGACTTACCGTTTGATGATCAAAAAAAACAATGGGACTTGCATGCAACCAGCAACGCAACAGCCTCAGATATTGCACAATCTTCTTCTTTCAACCATTCAAAACAAAATAATTTATCTGAAGAGAAATATTCTTCACCTAGCAGTCATGATGAAGAACAAATTTTAGATGAGCTTTCTCCATTACCAATCCCAAAGAATCAATCACATCAACAGAAAAAAACAGCAACCAATGCTGATCCTTTTCTTGAAAAAAGTAATCTTATGTCACAATCAGAATCAGAAAATTTCTTTTTTGATAAATCTGAAAGGCACGAAAATAAGAGAGAGACGCCAGAAGATGTTGAACAAACCAATCGTTTTTCACAAATAAATTCACAACAACCTGAGACTACGAATATACAAAAAACTTATGAGGACAATCAAAACCTCTATGACACTCCTATAAACCATCCCTATAAAATTTCAGCTGATCAAGAAAATTGGATTAAAAAAGATTATCCTGATGTCTCCTCTTCTACAGAGGAAAATGAGTTTTTCTCATCTTCTAATCTTGTGTCAGAAAGACAAAACACTGCAAGAAATCAAACAACAAGTACCTTCTCCTCACCTTTAGATTCTCCACCAGTTGATAGACAATCTTATTTAAAGGGAGCTTCACAAGAAGATCATACAACCAATTATCCCCATTTTTTTGCAGCCCCCCCCTCACAACAAAAAACTTATGGCGAAAAAGTTCCGATATATGATGAGGCTCGAGCCCAATACATCAATAACGCCGAAGGTGCCTCTAACCCAAATAGAGAAATTTCATATAATGAAAATAATTTAGATGAGTTTCTTTCCTCATCCCCCTCTTTAAATACAAAACAAACGGATGGCTTTTTTGCCCATAACTATACGCACAGAGATACTCCCCCTCCCAATGTTGATACTTATAAATTTTCAGAGGAAATCGTAGAAAAAACTGGTCCTATTATGGTTCCAGAAGTCCCGTATGAAGCGCCAGAATATGATGTGCCAACTAATGGTGGTTTAGAAGAAGAATTTGCTGATGTACTCAATGTAGGGAATGTCCCAACGGATAATTTTTCTCAAAAAAAACAGAAAAACGAGGTTTTTAGTGAAGTTTTTCATCAGTCTATGCAAAATTCAAAAGAAGGTGTTTATATAAACTCTAAAGAACAAAATTCCGACTATTTTTCTTCTGCCAATATGGAATATAATTTTCCCTCTTTTAGCGAGAATTCATCATACACAAACTCAGATGAGGTTCCCACACCTCCATCAGCTCCTCCTCCCTTAAAAAGTTTTATTTTTGGTAAAACTTTCATTAAAGGTTTTTTTATACTTATTTTAATAGGACTTGGGTTTGCTGGTTATTCTCATTTTTTTATGCCATCACAAAAAAATGAAGAAACGGTCATTATCCACGCTGATAATACGCCTTTTAAATTCAAACCAGAAACAACTGAAACGAAAAATGATGTTGCACATAATTTAGATATTTATAAACAAACAACTGAACAAAATGAGAAACAAGAAAATACACAACAATTTCTTATTGATAACTCTGAACAACCTGAAAATTTAAAAGAATTAAACCCTGAAGAATCTTCAAGCGTTTCCTCATCGTCTTTAAATGAATCTGATGTTGAAGATGCAGTCACAGAAGCCATAAATCATACTATTCCAATGCGAGAAGTACAAACTGTTATTGTCAATCAAGATGGTACAGTTACACTAGCCCCCGCGCATCAAACAAACAGCAAAACTGCTGCTCAATCTGAAGAAAGCATTGATCAAACTTCTAATGAACTTCAAGATTCGTCCCTTGTTTCGTCGCATGATTCTGATATAAACGACCAAGAAAGAGATCATGATCTCAAAAATAATATTGATAAAATAATCGCAGAAAATAATTCTAGCTCAAATATTGAAGAAAAATTTATCCCTATCCCTTCCCATGCAGAAAGAAATACACAAGTTGAAACACCAGCCGCGTCTCGCCCCATATCACCAAACAGAGTCGCAGCACAAAATTCAGAAAGTTATTACGTACAACTTGCATCTCAACCAACGTATGAGCTCGCTAGAAATTCTTTAAAAAATATGAAATCTAAATTTGGATTCCTTATCGGTGCCCGTTCTTTAAATATTCAATCCGCTTTTATACCAGGAAAAGGTACTTATTACCGTGTTCGGATTCAAGCGCAAGACCGTAATGAAGCCATAATCCTTTGTGAATCCATTAAAAGTTCTGGTGGAAGCTGCTTCATCACACGCTAAACCAATAATGCAACGGTTTTAACAACCGTTGCATTATTTATTTCCATACCATTTAATTACTTATCAAAAACTTCAGAAATTAAATTCCTCTCTTTTTTATGTCTTTGTGCTGACTTTATTCCTTAATCTACGTCGATTTTCGCCCTATCTAAAAAATTATATTTACGAAAAAATTACTCCGTACCCTTATAGGTATAAGGTACAGGAGGAAGCGAATTTAAATCTTTTTTGGGCGTTGTTACACTTTGGCTTGTTTCTGGGGTATTATAACGCGAACTATGTTCAGGAGATTTTGCAAAAAAAGATCCTAAAAAACCAAAAATAAACCAGATAATAACCATCGCAAGAAGAATAGCAAAAATACCCTTAGCGATTGAAACAGGTTGTTCATGACCTCTTCTTTCTGCGGCCATACGTTCTTCATATGTGTGATAATTTTTATCAATCATAGTGGATTCCTTTTCTCAATTCCCTTACCTTTAAATTTCTAGAAAATATGCATATATGCAATTATTCAGATACTTATTGTGAGAAAACGATAATTATAAACAAAAGTTCCAGTTTACTTCATAAAGTTGAGAAAAAGAAGCGAGGATAGAATTAAAATATCTACCCTACTCTAGCCTTTGAATTCTATAATAAACCCCTTTGTATTCTATAATAAAACATTGACACAAAGGTTTTGTTAATAATAGAGTTATAATCAAAATATTTCATTATTTTTATTAATAAAAATGAAACATACTCAAAAGGTTTTTTATGAAATCTCCCATATCATCGCTTCCCTTTAAAATAGAAAAACACCCATCTCCTCTGTCAGAAGAAAAATATGAAGAAATTTTAAAAAGTCCCGGTTTTGGTCAATTTTTTACAGACCACATGTGTACTATTCAATGGACTGAAGACAAAGGCTGGCACAATGCCGTCATTTCTCAATACAAAGCTTTAGAAATTAACCCTGCAAGTACCGTTTTACATTACGGACAGGAAATTTTTGAGGGTTTAAAAGCATATCGTGCAAAAGATGGACGCATCTTGCTCTTCCGTCCTGATGCCAATGCACAACGCTTTATAGAATCAGCACAACGTTTAGCTATGCCAGAATTGCCAAAAGATATTTTTCTGGATGCCGTTCATCAATTAGTAAAGATTGATCAAAAATGGGTTTCTGATCAGCCCAACGCTAGCCTCTATATCCGTCCATTTATGTTTGGCAATGAAAACTTTTTGGGAGTCCGCCCTTCTCAAGAATATCTTTTTTGTGTCATAGCCTCTCCAGTTGAATCCTATTTCAAAGGAGAAGAAAAATCTGTCAGCGTCTGGATTGAAACAGATTATAGTCGTGCCGGTCCAAGAGGAACAGGGGCTGCCAAATGTGGTGGAAACTATGCAGCAAGCTTACTGGCACAAAAAACTGCAACTGAAAATAATTGTAGCCAAGTACTCTTCCTTGATATGATTGAACATAAATGGATTGAAGAACTTGGTGGTATGAATGTCTGCTTTATTATGGACAATAATACACTTGTAACCCCCCCACTTAATGGAACTATCCTTCCAGGGATAACCCGTGATTCAATCTTAAGGTTAGCTCAACAAATGGGATTAAAAATAGAAGAGCGTCCTTATTCTTTTACAGCGCTTCAAGAAGATGCAAAGAGTGGACACCTTAAAGAAGCCTTTGCTTGTGGTACAGCTGCCGTTATCACATCAATTGGTCGTTTTAGATATAAAGGGGGAGAATTTATTATTGGAAATGAAACAGTTGGAGAAGTTACAAAGCAGCTTCGTACACAATTGGTTGGCATTCAAAAAGGGAACATAGAAGATAAAAATGGCTGGGTACATTCTGTCCAGATCTCATAATATTTAAGGTATTCTCATATCTATAAACGCTTCCATGAAAGTAGATTCATGGAAGCGTTTTTCCTAGAAAAACTCCCTCTATTTTTAGTGACAAAAAAGAAAGCATTAATCAAATTTCGAATGATTTCTATGCTTTGCTTTAATATTACGGACTGTACCCGTATGGGAGCGCATTACGAGAGTTTCCGTTTGAATGTAACGAGATGTAAATTTAACACCAGAAAGCATATTGCCATCTGTCACCCCTGTTGCTGAAAACAAAACATCACCCTTTGCCATTTCTTCCATTGTATAAACCTTATTGGGATCACTAATCCCCATTTTAGCTGCACGAGCAATTTTCTCTTCTGTATCAAGCAGCAAACGACCTTGCATCTGTCCTCCAATGCAGCGCAAAGCAGCAGAAGCTAAGACACCTTCAGGTGCTCCACCAATCCCCATATAGATATCAATACCTGTTTCTTCTGGATCAGTTGTATCAATAACAGCAGCCACATCTCCATCCCCAATCAAGCGAATCGACGCCCCTGTCGCTCGTACTTCATTAACCAATTTTTCATGACGAGGTCTATCCATAATACAAACAACAATCTGATTAACAGTCACTCCTTTAGCCTTCGCAAGAGCATGTATATTATCGGTAGGACAAGCATCTATATCGACTACTCCCTTTGGATAACCAGGACCAATAGCAATTTTGTTCATATAAACATCAGGGGCATAAAGGAGATTACCCTTTTCAGCAATTGCAACTACTGCCAAAGAATTGGCAATATTTTTAGCACAAAGTGTTGTACCCTCTAGTGGATCAAGTGCAATATCGATCGCCAATCCACTTTGAAGACCTACTTTTTCTCCAATATAAAGCATAGGCGCTTCATCCCGCTCACCTTCACCAATCACCACTGTACCATCAATAGGCAATCGATTAAGTTCCTGCCGCATTGCATCTACAGCAGCTTGATCCGCTGCCTTTTCATCGCCACGTCCGCGCCAGCGTGCAGCAGCAACAGCAGCACGTTCAGTAACACGTACCAATTCAAGCGTCAAAATACGATCAAGTCCATTTAAAATCTTCTGAGTTGTGGGCATATGAAAAAATCCTACCGAATGAATACCAGAAAAAATATGAGTCCTTATTAAATACTAAGAATAAAGTTTTTTGGCAAAGATGAAAATTTTCCACAAGAGATAAAAGAACTCAAGCGTGCTTTTTTTATTATCAAGAAAGTTATCAATTCTTTGCCATAGGTTCAATACGAATAAATTGAGATTTTGCAACAAGATGTCCATCTTTTTCAATTTCTGCAAGTGCCTGTCGTACATTCATCTCTGTTGTTTCGTGCGTAATTAAAATAATTGTTTTTTCAATTTGATCTTCTACAAAAGATCTTTGAACAATCGACTCCAATGAGATGTGATTATCAGCCATATGCCTTGCGACCTCGGCAAAAACGCCAGTACGATCATGAACATTTAAACGAATAAAATAACCACCTGCATGATGCGAAATACGTGCTTTTTTATGAGGAGCAAGTTCTAATGCTGGACGTCTTAAAACAGGTGCATACTGAAAACCAGAACGTGCTTTTGCTATATCAGCCAAATCACCAATAACGGCTGATGCTGTTGCCTTTCCTCCGGCGCCAGGACCAGAAAACAGTAATTCACCTAATAAATCACTTTGAATAGAAAGAGCATTGGTTACACCATTTATCTGTGCAATCATTGAGGATGTTGGTACCATTGTTGGATGAACGCGTTGCTCTATTCCAGAATCCGTTTTTAATGCAACCCCTAAAAGCTTAATCCGATACCCCAATTCATCAGCTGCTCGAATATCAATTTGCGAAATATTATGAATTCCTTCAACATAAACATCATCTAACGAAACAGCAGTTCCAAATGCCAAGCTTGTCAACAAAGCTAATTTATGAGCAGTATCATTTCCCTCAATATCAAAACTTGGATCTGCTTCAGCATACCCAAGTCTCTGTGCATCTGCTAAACAATCTTTAAATGAAAGACCTTCCGTAAACATACGTGTTAATATATAATTACAGGTTCCATTGAGAATACCATAAATTCGCGATATGTGATTACTAACAAGTGATTCTCTCATCGCTTTGATGACAGGAATCCCCCCTGCAACAGCTGCTTCAAAATGAAGAAAAACACCTTTTTTTTCTGCAATTATAGCCAGCTCTACTCCATGTCGAGCAAGAAGAGCTTTATTGGCTGTTACAACATGATGTCCCGCCTCAAGCGCTCTCTTAACAGCGGTATACACCACATCCAATTCACCACCAATTAACTCTACAAAAACATCAATCTCATCAGAAGCAGCCAACTCCACAGGTGAATCAAACCATTTTATATCACTGAGATCAAGTCCACGATTGCGGCCTTTATCGCGCGCACTAACAGCAACAACTTTGATGAATCGTCCACATTGACAAGCTAAACTATTCGCTTTTTCACATAGAGTTCGAACAACTGAAGTACCAACTGTACCAAGTCCCGCAACACCAACTTTTAAAGCTTCTGCCATTATTAACCACTGATCCCTATCTTTACTGAAAAATCGTTTAAATGATGTGCCAATCAACACAAAAAGTACTTATGTTCATAAGAACAAAAGAAATACCCTGCTCTATTCACTTCATGTTCTCCAATAGAATGATCCCCGCTTGTTCAATCAACATTCCTAAAAATATAATATTTATTGTCTTCAAAGATTTCAGAATCTTTATAAAACATCTAATTCAGAATGAAAATCTGTAAAACTGATAAATGCAAGTTGCCATAAAGAAAAGTTCTAAAAAATAATCAATAACAAGTTAAAGAATATTAAGGATTAGTAAGAAAGAATAAAAACATCTCTTCTAAATTAACAAATACGGAACAAAAAACATTCTTTTATATGATAAATTAAAAGAATGGATAAAACAAAGTAGATCAGTAAATAATAACACATTCCTTCCTACCATTCCATAGTTTGAACTATAAATCTTTAATGCAAAAATATTAATGAACCCATATATCAAAATAGAACCTTACATTAAATTAAAAAACAAGAATTAATATGTGTATACCATAATTCTGAAATATTATGAATATGGAGAATAAATTTACAAAACTCGAATATTTTATCTAAACTTATTGCCACCTCTCTGAAAAACTAGCGAATTGAAATGAGAAAAAACTCAATCTACCCTTTATCCACGCTAATTCATTTTCAAATCAAGAACCTTCTCAATATGTAAAAGAGCAAATGAATGGTTTTTAATTTTAAAAATTTTACAGACATGTAAAAGTAAATATGAAAAAATATTTTTTTATATTTTCTATAAAAATTGCTTTAATATTTTCATTTTTATCATACAGATATCTATTTATATTTTGTTAAACTGCAAATAATTTATGGATTATTCATCAAAAAAACTTTTGTATGATTGGTATTATTTGTTAATTTGGTAATAAATATTGTCTTTCCACTTCATAAATTATACAGTTTTTGCTTTATGATAAGCTCAAATGAGAAATCTTTCTGTATAAAGGCTCTTTCAAGCAAGTTAAATAATATTCTCATGTGGTGAGCAAAGATAACAAGCGATAAAATATGCAAAAAATAAATACATTAAAAATGCTGTTTTTGATCATTTTTGCCTACTCCTCAAAACTGAAAATATCATTCCCTGAGATGATACCCACATCAAAATTTTCTATCAATCATGATAACTTTATATTTTTTCTACAAAAAATCTTAGAAAATAAAATGATCTAAACAGGAATCGCTCAAAAATTATTCAATAAAACACACTTTTTTCAAAAAAAATGACACAGAGGGCTTGCGAAGTAAAAAGATCCTCTCTATAAGCCTCATCATTGGTTTGCGCCCATCGTCTAGCGGTTAGGACATCGCCCTTTCACGGCGGAAACAGGGGTTCGATTCCCCTTGGGCGTACCATGTTTCTTTTTTCTATGTGTAATATATTCATTTTATTTGTGTTTTTAAAAATGAGGGATGCATAAATAAAAATGAGGGAATAAGATTTTAAAAGGAATATCTTCGTAAAAAGGATACAAGAATCATTAGGTGATTAATTTCTTTGTTGCATTTCGAGGATAGTGCTTTACTGCGCATAGTTAATAACAATAAGAATCGATAAAACATAAGAATTAGAAGATTCTAGCTCGCGATACGGTAATTTTATAAGTCATATTCTTGCGTATGCTGTTAATTTTTAAATTAAAACCAGCCGCATCATTTATACGTTTTTTTCAACCTTCAAAATTGAAGTTTATCTCAAACGCATTTTATATGAAGCATTTCTAATTACAGTGCCTTTGTTATCACATTAAACTTTTTATAAACAAACAGACCATAAGCTTAGAATTGAAATAGCAATATAAAAATAGTTTCTTATTCACCTAACACAACAAATCAAGAAACTATAATTCAGAATACGATCAACTTATTAAATGGAATCTCTGATAATAAAAATGCATAATCCCTATCCCCCGGTGATCTAACTACCTTATCTATTAAACAGATTCTTCATCAATCATCGAATAATTATAGATTTGCAAACACATCACTTCTTTTCAAAAATTAAACCCTCCAACAAAATTTTACACTCTATTGATAATATATTCTAAAAGCTCATATTTGAATGCTTTTTTCCCTTGTTTTTACTTTTCATTATAAACTTGAAAGTGTTATACAAGTAGTATCGCTTAAAAGAAAAAGGATTTCTAATGGTAAAGATCAAAGTAGAAAACCCCGTTGTTGAACTTGATGGGGATGAGATGACCCGCATCATCTGGAAATATATCAAAGATAAATTAATCCATCCCTACCTCGACATTGATCTAAAATATTATGATCTTTCCGTCGTAAATCGTGATGCAACCAATGATCAGGTAACTATCGATTCTGCCAATGCTATCAAAAAATATGGGGTTGGTATAAAATGCGCAACCATCACACCTGATGAGGCACGCGTTAAAGAATTTAACCTAAAAAAAATGTGGAAATCACCTAATGGCACAATCCGCAATATTTTAGGAGGAGTCATTTTTCGCGAACCCATTATCTGTAAAAATGTCCCTCGCCTTGTTCCTAACTGGACAAAGCCAATTATTATCGGACGTCACGCTTTTGGTGATCAATACAAGGCAACAGATTTTAAATTTCCAGGAAAAGGGAAATTAAGTATTAAATTTGTCGGTGATGATAATCAAGTTATTGAACATGATGTTTTTGATGCTCCAAGCGCAGGGGTTGCCATGGCTATGTATAACCTTGATGAGTCAATTCGTGATTTTGCCCGCGCATCCTTTAATTATGGACTACAACGGAATGTTCCAGTTTATCTTTCAACAAAAAATACCATTCTAAAAACTTACGATGGTCGTTTTAAAGATATCTTTCAAGAAATATTCGATACGGAATTTAAAACTGAATTTGAAAACCGTAAATTATATTACGAACACCGTCTTATTGATGATATGGTTGCTTCTGCATTAAAGTGGTCAGGTGGATACGTATGGGCATGTAAAAACTATGATGGTGATGTCCAATCTGATATTGTTGCCCAAGGCTTTGGTTCTCTGGGTCTCATGACTTCTGTTCTCATGACACCTGACGGCAAAATTGTTGAAGCAGAGGCAGCACACGGCACTGTAACACGCCATTATCGTCAGCATCAAAAGAATGAAGAAACATCAACGAACTCTATTGCATCTATTTTTGCATGGACGCGTGGACTAGCGCACCGTGCTAAACTAGATAACAATGAGAAGTTAAAAAACTTTTCCACGACATTGGAAGAAGTTTGTATTAAAACCGTCGAAGAAGGTTTTATGACCAAAGATCTCGCACTTTTGATTGGGCCTAAACAAAAGTGGCTTTCTACAACAGGTTTCCTCGATAAAATTGATGAGAATCTCAAAAAAGCAATGGGCAATTAAGTTATTACTTAAATTAAAATTCAAAGCTCTAAACAGAGCTTTGAATTTCTCTTGGCAAATTCAAAGAAGTACCTTATAAGTAAAAAGAGGATAGATTTTTATTAAATAGCAAACAACAGTGAAAAAACAGGGCTGGTCTGCGCTTTTATTGGGTAAAAATGGTCTTTGCTTTTTAACGTTTACAGGTGGAGTTGTGTTACACGCCACCAACGTTTATATTGTTATTACTATTTTACCCTCTCTTATGAATCATATTGGCAGTGAAATATATTATTCTTGGGTGGCTACTGTCTTTATTACAGCTTCACTCGTGGGTACTTCACTTGCAACAAAAATATTAGGGAAATTAGGTCCTCGCAATGCGTATGTTATTTCTGGACTTATCTTCACCCTAGGCACTTTTATGTGCAGCATTTCTTCATCTATGCCATTGTTTTTAATAGGACGCTTTATTCAAGGATTTGGAAGTGGTTCTTTGTTATCCCTATCCTATTCCATGGTACGGATTGTTTTCAGCCCATCTTTATGGTCACATGCATTAAGTATTATCTCTGGAATGTGGGGAATATCAACCTTGTTAGGACCAGCAATCGGGGGGCTTTCTGTATATTATGGGCTATGGCGAGCATCCTTTTTGATCATTGGCGTATTAGCTATATTTTTCTCACTCATCGCCTTTAAATTTTTACCAAAAAAGAATGAAAACGATGTTCCAACACCCCCTCTTCCTCTTCTCCAGCTTTTCACACTCACCTTATTGATTTTTATTATTTCTGTTGGAGGGGCTATGGAGTCTACAATAGCAAAAATTTGCGGATTAGTTATCGGACTTAGTCTTCTTTTTGTTCTAGCAAAAATCGAATCATCTACCCCTCATCCTATGTTGCCCCGCAAATCCTTTTCTTTCTCTTCTGAAATCTTTTCTGTTTACGCATTGATACTCGTTATGACAACAGTCGTATACAGTATAGAACTTTATTTTCCACTTTTTCTTCAAGAGCTTCATGGGCAAGCTCCACTTATTGCTGGTTATATAGCAGCACTTATGAGCCTAGGGTGGACATGTGGAGCCATCTCAAGTGCTGGTCTCTCCACAAAAAAAATTCGCAACATCATTGTATACTCGCCCCTATTAAAACTGTTAGGCATAATGATTCTTTTATGGCTCATCCCAACAGAAGTTTCCGCGCTTGAATATATTTTTATTATTTGCTTAGCACTGTTTTCTATTGGAATCAGTGCGGGCATAGCATGGCCACATTTGCTCACAAGGATCTTACAATGTGCAAATGATGAAGATGCTCTCCGTGCCAGTGAATCCCTTACCTCTGTACAACTATTTTCAGCAGCCTTAAGTGCAACTCTAGCAGGAGTCATCACCAATCTTGCAGGCCTCTTTAATCCTGGAGGAACAATAGGAATGATCTTAGCAGCAAAAACTCTTCTTATAGTGCTCATGGGTCTTTTATTTTGTCTTGCTATTCCATTAGCACTGCGCATTTCTTACTTCATATTGAAAAACCCAACAGGACATTCCAATAACTAAAAATAAATATAAAAATTCCTTCTTCATTAAAAAAATGAAAAATATTAAGCATGCTTCTCCATATACCATGAGATGCAAAAAACCATTAATCCACACAAAGTTAGAACACTTCCTAAAACAGCTGTATATTCATAACTATAGCCCAATTTTAAAACTAATGCTCCAGATTCAGCACCAAGAGCGTTGGCAATATTAAAAGCAGACTGCATTAATGCTCCTGCCAAAATCTGTCCCTGTAGTGCAACATCCATAATTTTTGTTTGTATAGAAGGCATAGCAGCAAAAGAAGTTCCAACAAAAAAGCATCCTATTGCCGCTGTTAACGGAGCATAGGATAAAAAGAAAAAAAGAAAAAAAACAAATACGCTCCAAAGCATAGAGAAAAATATCATCGGTGAAATGCCAATTTTAACAGCTAATTTAGGCCCCAAGAGATTTCCTATCACCATTCCCAATCCAACTAACGGCATAATAAATGGTACCCACTCAAGTGAAACACCAGAAATATGCATTAATGTTGGCTTGATATAAGTGAAAACAGAAAATAATCCTGACGCTCCCACCGACACCATCAACAAAAGAAGCCACACCTGCTTTTGCTTTAATACACCCATTTCTTGCAAAGGATTCGTTTTTGGAAAACTTGAATCACAAGGAAAAAAATTCCAAATAAGCAAGCTACACAATAAAGCAATCATACCCACAAGGACAAAAGCAATCTGCCAACCAATAAGTTGACCAATCCAAGTAGCACTGGGTGCTCCCAAAACGGTTGCAATTGTTAAGCCGAGCATAACATATCCAACAGCTTTAGAACGTTCTTTCATTTCTACCATTGAAGAAGCAACCATAGCCGCAAGTCCAAAATAGATTCCATGGGGAAGTCCACTGAGAAAGCGTAATACTACTAATATGCTAAAATCAGAAAAAAAGGCACTAGCAATATTTGCTAAGGCATAAAAAAGCATTAATCCCATCAAAACAGTTTTGCGTGATACCTGAGCTGTTGCCACAGCTAAAAGAGGTGCTCCAATCACAACTCCTAATGCATAAGCAGAAATATATTGACCAGCGGTAGGAATATCAACATAGGAACTTCGTGCCATCTCTGGCAGTAGCCCCATTGCGACAAACTCTGCAGTACCAATAGCAAAACTCCCCACGGCAAGAGCTAAAATTATTAAACGCCGTATTCTCGAATCAATTCCCAATGCAAGAACCTTTTGTTGATAAAAATCCTTCATACTATCACTTCTGGATAGGAGTTTTAACTGTAAATATCTGTAATACACACAAACAAAAATTCAAAACATTATTATACGCATGCCCAATAGTCCCCAATAAAGTTTTAGAAATATTTTGATATATAAAGCATTTTATAGAGTTTTAAGTAAGATTCTTTAATGGAAAATCTTTGAAAACCTCAAGATCATAGACGTATTCACCTATTTCTATCAGATCTACCAGATAATAAACTTTGTCTCCTCTTTTCAGCCATTGTAATTTTACAGTGAAAACTTTATTTTGCAACGATATACTATATCCTATAAATAATTCTAAAATTTGCCGAAGAATGCATTTCAAACAAGTGAATAATATCTCATCATTATCTTGATACAAAGATAAAACTTCTCCCCCAAAATTATTGTTGCTTTATTTTGCTACCTGAATACAGATCCCCCAAATCGATAAGCTATAATTTCAACTTTAGGCCATTCTTATAAATTATTATAGAGTCTTTTAAAAATTCTCATGATAATAGTGCTTGGTTTCTAGATTTATTAAATACCCTCTTTTAGACATCTTTACCCCTCCCTCATCTAACAGAGGAATCGCATCAGATATCTAACTCACTATCTGTAAATTAAAATATTCACGTAAATATATTATGATTATTTTCAGATAAATTCTATAAACAAAGCAAAAAACAAATATAATAAATTTTGTATAAGTATGTTTATTGATGTTTTATAAACATGACAATTACCGTGATTAATATTTAATTTATTATGACATAATATCTATATTTTTATTATATAAATAATATTACATAAATCTATTTTAAAGAATATTTATATATAAAAACTTAAAAAATAAAATTATAACATTTTAAATGTTGTAATTTTATTTTAGTTTTATTTTAATTTTCTAAAAATTTATCTGTTCGATTGTATATAATCCATTCTTTACCTTTAGTAATAAAAAACACAAAGTAGCTCATAAAAATACAATTTTCATACTTCTTTAAGAGTTCGCTAACGCCTCATTAACATTGTTGCTGTAAACAGTCATCAGAAACAGAAAAACTGTTTTTCTCCGGATCAGGTAGCGCGTACCGGAGTAGCAGTTTCTGTTTTTATCTAGTAATTAGAAAAAGAATATGTGCCCTATAAAACCGCACTGTTATATCCTAAGATAGTGGAATTTTATAATTTTGGAAGATGTTTCTAATTTCATTTTTTAGCTAAATTTGTAAGTGCGAGAATAAATTCAATAAAAAAATGAGGCGCTATATTACGATTAATATTTTAGCGTCCTTGTGCCCATAGAGCACGCGTTTCAGCGCAAAAATCGGCATAACAGCCTTCCTCAATGGCATCACGAATTCCCTGCATAAGTTGTTGATAATAAAAAAGATTATTCCACGTCAACAACATCCCCCCAAGAGATTCACCAGATTTAATCAAATGATGCAAATAAGCACAACTATAATCATGTGCTGCTGGACAAAGTGACTGTGGATCAAGAGGAAGTGGATCTTCTGCATAACGCGCATTACGCAAATTAATTCTACCAAAGCGGGTAAAAGCTAAACCATGACGTCCTGCACGCGTCGGCATAACACAATCAAACATATCAACACCACGAGCAACACTTTGTAAAATATCATCAGGTGTCCCTACTCCCATAAGATAGCGTGGTTTATCCTCTGGTAAAATCGGACAAGTAGTATCCAATACTGCTGTCATAACACTCTGCGGCTCACCAACAGCAAGCCCTCCAATAGCGTAACCTTTTAAATCTATTTCTTTTAATGCTTGAGCAGAACGTTCACGCAGTTTCATATTATCACCACCTTGAACAATCCCAAACAATGCTTTATCTGGCTGCTCTCCAAAAGCTGTTTTACAACGCAGCGCCCACCGCAATGAAAGTTCCATAGCTTCTTCCATTTCTTTTTCAGTTGCGGGTAATGCAATACATTGATCCAACTGCATCTGGATATCCGCACCAAGAAGTTCTTGAATTTCGATAGAACGCTCTGGACTCATTTCATAGTAGGCTCCATTAATGTAAGAACGAAAAATCACACCTTGTTCAGTAATTTTACGGATTCCCGCCAATGACATAACCTGAAAGCCACCAGAATCGGTTAAAATAGGTCCGCTCCAGCGTGAAAATTCATGTAATCCTCCTAAACGCGCAACACGTTCAGCTCCTGGACGTAACATTAAATGATAAGTATTCCCCAAAATGATATCTGCACCAAGATCACGAATTTGATCCATATACATAGCCTTAACGGTTCCTGCCGTCCCAACAGGCATAAATGCGGGTGTACGAACACATCCTCGCCCCGTTATAATTTCGCCTCGACGTGCATACCCATCTTGAGCAATTTTTCTATAATGAAATGTCTTTATCATAACTCTCGTCTTTTTGATTCCATCAATGCATATCTCTATAGAAAGAAAAAAGATATCCCCTTACGAGCA
Source organism: Bartonella sp. AP9QHHD (assembly GCF_042195625.1). NCBI lineage: Bacteria > Pseudomonadati > Pseudomonadota > Alphaproteobacteria > Hyphomicrobiales > Bartonellaceae > Bartonella > Bartonella sp. AP9QHHD. The sequence continues at coordinate 66,522 of NZ_JBHIOP010000046.1, forward strand.
TTGTCAAAAGCTTTATGAATTAATTTTTGATTCGCTCAATATTGTAATCAGCATCAAAAATTAAACGAGATAAAAGAACATTTCTTGTTAAGAAACCACCATAATAAAAGTGATAATCTAGCTCCCAAAAAATAGTAAAATCCTTATAATATCATACCTCAAAATACCTACGCTTATCCTTAACAGAACTGCAACATTATTATCACAATAATTTCATCTTCACATACTTCCATAAGCAGTAACTTTGTACCCATAGAAGAAAATTTTGAACGCATTGTACAGCTTACATATTCTTTAACTTTTACAGATAAAAATTTTTCATCTACTGGGCACAGCGATCCTCACGCTTAATAAAAACGCAAATGAGCATAATCACTTATCCACTCACAATATTGAGATAGCTCTTGGCATTAGAGATAATTCACAAAAGAAATTAACGTGTAAATAAAAATACTTTAAAAAACTAAAAATGCTTTTTGTAAAGATTCTCAAATACCAAAAGCTCTATCGTAACATTAGAGGCTGAAAAAGCGTATGATGGTACCCGCTTGCTCCTTCATAAGCTTTAAAGAAGGTGGTACATAACAGATTTTATACTATTTATAGCTTTAAAACTATACATGCCATGAATATCATCGTGGAAGTGAACGTTGATATGTACTAAGAAATGCTTCTTAAAAAACACGTAAATACGCAACACAAGTGTATTCCGTTTGGAGCATTCCTCTATTAAAAAACGAGAAAAATAAAAGCGTAAGTCCATGCATAATCTTCATTATTTAAAAGATATTGCATTAGATACTTTTAAAAAAGTAAAGTTGAGTTAAAAAGGAGATGGCAAGACTAGCCATTTATTTCACTTCTGCGCCTTTATTATATTCTTCTAAGATTAAACTGTCTTCTTATTTTAAAGATTACGCCAATATATATATAAATGCTGGTTTTCCACCTTGCTAAGAAAACTGGATGAGCGAGTAAAGCTCTTATCCGTCTTAATATGTGTTTCAAACATGCTTCTGCATTAGGATTAGATGTTGATTTACGAGCAGAAACAAAAGCACACGCTCTCTTAAGAAAGTAACATCATAAAACCATTAAGACCGACAATGGATTGAAGAGAAATGCCGAATTTTTTATAAAACACTTTGCCAAACAACAACCATAATACAACAGACTTTGCGTTTTCTTATTCTGACAGGTGTTTGTACAAATCCGTTGCGTTATATTCTTCAGGAAGATCCGATTAAAGAAAATATATGGACAATGCTTAGCTCGAAATTATAAAAGGTAAGCGTGATACTACAAAAGAGTTTCGTGTGCCTTTATTGATCAGAAAAGAGTACTTTTTCTTAGAAACTTACAATTGAAATCAGTATAGTTTATACTATTCTACATCCGCAGCAATAATGGCTTTGGTAATTGAATCTGGATCTGCAACAGGTTCACCACGTTTAATTTTATCAACATTTTCCATACCTTCAACAACCTGCCCCCATATGGAATATTGACGATCAAGCCACGGAGCATCTGCAAAACAAATAAAAAACTGAGAGTTAGCAGAATTTGGATTCTGACTCCGTGCCATAGAAACTGTACCACGCTTATGAGAAAGATTTGAAAACTCTGCTGTTAAATTTGGTTTTTCTGCTCCCCCCATACCAGCACGTGATAAATTGAATTTTTCACTATCCTTCTTTCCAAATTGCACATCCCCTGTTTGCGCCATAAAACCATCAATAACGCGATGGAAAATAACATTATCATAAGCACCTTCCCGTACCAGTTCTTTAATACGTGCAACATGACAAGGTGCCAAATCAGCAAAAAGCTCAATAACAACTCTGCCCTTTGTTGTTTCAAGAATTAAAGTATTCTCTGGATTTTTATTCTCAGCCATATGGAAAGCTCCCTTGATTCATTTCTCAACTTGTAAAGTAGCAGCATTAATAACATCAGGATTTTTTACAGATCCATTATTACTTGTCGTACCTTTTTTTATTTTATCAACAACATCCATCCCCTTTATAACCTCTCCAACAACCGTATACTGACCGTTTAAAAAAGCAGCATCATCAAAACAAATGAAGAATTGAGAATTCGCGGAATCCGGATCTTGTGACCGTGCCATCCCAACTGTACCACGCTTAAACGGCTGTTTTGAAAACTCTGCCGGTATATTGGGATAATTTGAGCCACCCATACCAACGCGTTTCAGATCAAAATCTCTACTGCCTTTTTTTCCAAATTCTACATCACCAGTTTGTGCCATGAAATTAGGAATAACGCGATGAAACACAACATTATTATAGGCCCCCTCCTCTGTTAATCTTTTGATTTGCGCAACATGCTTTGGCGCCAAATCAGGACGCAGACGAATAATGACATCACCATCTTTGAGAGATAAAACAAGAAGGCTTGCATCGCTTGCTGGTCTAGGATTACCAGCGACAGCGGACAATGAAAAAAAACAAAACACACATATCAAAACAGCAAAAATTCTACGAGACACACTTATTCTCCCCTAAAAGATTGGTATTTCGAGCTTAAAGCTTGTGCAACATTGGGCGGTACAAATGGTGTCACATCACCTCCCATAGAGGCAATTTGGCGTACCAATGTAGAAGTTATCGCGCGCCCAGAAACACTTGCCGGCAAAAAAACAGTTTGCAATTCAGGAGCCATAACACCATTCATTCCTGCCATTTGCATTTCATAATCAAGATCAGTACCATCACGCAATCCACGAATGAGAAATGAAGCACCAACTTCACGCGCCTTCTCAATGAGAAGGTTGCTAAATGAAAGAACCTGCAATCGATTAGAATCTGCACCAAATAAGTCTTTCCCTACCTGCGTAATGAAATCAACACGCTCTTCGAAGCTAAAGAGTGTTTTTTTGTCAGCCTGTATCCCTATAGCGACGACCACCTTATCAGCTAACACAAAACACCCTTTCAAAACATCAAGATGACCATTTGTAAGAGGATCAAAAGAACCCGCGTAAAGAGCAATTTTCATGACTTTACTCCTTCCTCTTAAAAATTATTTTTCTTCGCTCATATCAACTGTATCAGAATGCTTCTCACCTTCATCATCTAATGAACTCGTATCATCTTCAGGTTCAGAAATACGTTCAACCGATACGACTCTTTCACCTTTGGCTGTATTAAAAATTGTGACTCCCTTAGTTGAGCGCCCAGCAGTACGAATTCCCTCAACAGGGACACGAATAAGCTGCCCCCCATCTGATACCAACATAATTTGATCTTGCGCCTTCACCGGAAAAGCCGCTACTAATTTACCAATTTCAGCTGTTTTAGATGGATCTGTTGCGCGAATCCCCTTTCCGCCACGTCCCGAAATCCGGAACTCATAGGAAGAAGAACGTTTACCATAACCAAACTCACTCACTGTCAAAAGCATTTGTTCACGTGCATGAAGTTCTGCATAACGTTCATCTGTTAACTCTGTTTCAGCACCCCCATCTTCTTCATCAAAAGTTATAACATCTTCAACATCAGCATCTGCACCAGAAGCACGCCGTTCATTCATTACACGTTTAATATAAGCAGAACGCTCAATGGACGTCGCCTCGACATGCTCTAAAATTGTCATCGAAATGACTTTATCGCCTTTAGCTAAATTGATACCACGAACTCCCACAGAATTACGCCCAGCAAAGACCCGAACATCAACAACTGGAAAACGGATACATTGTCCTTTGGCTGTTGTTAGAACAACATCATCATGTTCTGTACAGGTTTCAACAGAAAGAATTTCATCTTCTTCATCAAGTTTCATCGCAATTTTACCATTACGATTAACCTGAACGAAATCTGATAATTTATTACGACGCACAGTTCCACGTGTTGTCGCAAACATAATATCTAATGCACTCCAGCTCACTTCATCTTCAGGCAAAGGCATAATCGTTGTAATACGCTCACCTTGTTGTAAAGGAAGCATATTGATCAAAGCCCGCCCACGCGATTGGGGTGTCCCCAGCGGCAGCCGCCAAACTTTTTCCTTATAAACAATCCCACGTGATGAAAAGAAAAGAACCGGAGTATGCGTATTGGCAACAAACAACCGCGTTACAAAATCCTCATCCTTCGTGGACATACCAGAACGCCCCTTACCACCACGTCGCTGTGCACGATAGGTATTAAGAGGCACACGCTTAATATAGCCACTATGGCTTACCGTTACCACCATATCCTCTGGTGCGATCAGATCTTCACTCTCCATCTCAGCGCTACCAAAACCAAATACGGTACGTCGCGGCGTTGCAAATTCCTCACGAAGAGCACTCAACTCATCCTTAACAATAGACATAATGCGTACGCGTGATGCCAAGATCTCAAGATAGTCAGCGATATCCACGCCAATTTTATTCAATTCATCAGCGATTTCATCACGCCCAAGGGCTGTCAATCGTTGCAAACGCAATTCTAAAATAGCACGCGCCTGTTCTTCAGAGAGGTTATAAGTACCATCCTCATGAATAATATGACGAGGATCATCAATAAGTTTAATCAAAGGCGCGACATCCATCGCTGGCCAGCGTCGCTCCATTAACTGTGCACGTGCTGTCTGCGGATCAGGAGCTTTGCGAATAAGCGCTATAATTTCATCAATATTGGCAACAGCAAGGGCAAGGCCAACCAAAACATGTGCTCGCTCACGCGCTTTACGCAAAAGATATTTTGTTCGCCGACTGACAACTTCTTCCCGAAAAGAAACAAATGCACGAAGCATATCAAGCAACGTCATCTGTTCGGGTTTTCCCCCATTCAAAGCAACCATATTACAACCAAAGGAAGTTTGTAGCGGCGTATACCGATATAATTGGTTTAAAACAACTTCCGCAACAACATCTTTCTTCAGCTCAATAACAACCCGATATCCATCACGATCAGATTCGTCACGCAAATCAGAGATTCCCTCAATGCGTTTATCGCGCACCAATTCAGCCATTTTCTCAATCATTGTTGCCTTATTAACTTGATAAGGGATCTCACTCACAATAATTGCTTGTCGACCACTGCGAATTTCTTCGATCTCAACTTTAGCACGCATAATGATTGAGCCACGCCCTGTTTCATAAGCTGCACGAACACCAGAGTGGCCAAGGATAATACCCCCTGTAGGAAAATCCGGACCAGGAATAATTTCAATTATTTTATCGAGTGTGATATCGGGATTATCAATCAAAGCGATACAACCATCAACGACTTCACCAAGATTATGGGGAGGAATATTGGTTGCCATTCCCACAGCAATTCCCCCTGACCCATTAACCAAAAGATTGGGAAAACGCGCTGGTAAGACAACCGGTTCACGCTCACGCCCATCGTAATTATCCTGAAAATCAACAGTATCTTTATCAATATCAGCTAAAAGTTCTTCTGAAACTTTTTCTAAACGACACTCAGTATAGCGCATAGCCGCGGGTGGATCACCATCAACGGAACCAAAATTTCCCTGACCATCAATTAATGGATTTCTTAAAGAAAAGTCCTGCGCCATACGCACTAATGCATCGTAAATTGAAGCATCACCATGGGGATGAAATTTCCCCATAACCTCACCAACAACACCAGCAGATTTACGATACGACTTATTGAAAGAAAGCCCCATCTCATTCATAGCATGAAGGATACGTCGATGAACAGGCTTAAGACCATCACGGACATCAGGGAGTGCACGTGAAACAATCACGCTCATCGCATAATCGAGATAGGAGCGTTGCATTTCATCAATAATACTGATTGGTTCAATACCGGTTAGCACATCACGTTCTGGGTGTGGAGTAAGATCGGTCACAATTTCAAAACTTTCAAAAAAGAATCATTTCACTTTATTTATAGCGAAAAATACACAAAAATGCTAATTTCTCTCCCATGACAAAAAAGAAATTTAACAATACTTTTCAAGATGTTATTAATTTATATTTTAAATTACCAATAATAATTAACAATTTTCACTTCGCTAAACTTCAAAAATCTGAAACAAGCAAACCATAAAATGATCATAATACTGCAATTTAAAGACTCTTAAAAAGGGACGTCATCATCTAATTTGTGTGAAAAACTTTCTCCCAATTGATTATTATTTTGACCAAAAGCATTTCTCTGATTTGAGTGACTATCGGCAAAGCCACCACTATAACTCCCCCCTTGACTTGCTCCTTGCTCCCCGCTCGCAGCTCCCCGCCCATCAAGCATTTGTAATTCGCCACGGTACTTTTGCAAAACAATCTCTGTTGTATAACGGTCATTTCCATTTTGATCTTGCCATTTTCGTGTCTGTAACTGCCCCTCAATATAAATTTTGCTGCCCTTTTTTAAATATTGCTCTGCAACTTTGACAAGGTTTTCATTAAAAATAACAATACTATGCCACTCAGTGCGTTCTTTTCGCTCATTTGTATTCCGATCGCGCCAACTTTCTGAAGTAGCAATACGCAGATTTGCCACTTGATCACCAGAATTCAAACGGCGGATTTCAGGATCCGCACCAAGATTACCAATCAAAATAACTTTATTAAGGCTACCAGCCATCGCATAAACTCCAAAATTTTAATTTGTAAAATACTCTGTTCTATAACAGTTATAACCATCTTGACCTTCAATTTACATGTCGCAATTGACTATCAATATGGGTATTGCTATCCTTTACCAATATTGTATTCAGTGTAATTATAACAAAAGATGATAAAAACGCATAGTTTATTCCACCACGAGAGAATAAAAAGCTGCTCATTTGTATTTTTTTCACAAAACTTATACCTTCCTTTTGCATTAAAGCAGTTAAACACATTATAATTCTAAAAAAACAGTTTTATTCCATTTTAGGTGCTCAATTTTTGCCACATATGCCAAGGATAAAGTATGACTCATCAAAAATATATCTCCATTCGCGGTGCACGTGAGCATAACCTTAAAAATATTGATCTCGATCTGCCTCGTGATAAACTCATTGTTATAACAGGACTTTCTGGATCAGGGAAATCATCCTTAGCGTTTGATACAATTTACGCTGAAGGACAACGCCGCTATGTCGAAAGCCTTTCAGCCTATGCACGCCAATTTTTGGAAGTCATGCAAAAACCCGATGTCGACCGCATAGACGGTCTCTCTCCAGCTATCTCCATTGAACAAAAAACAACCAGTCGCAACCCTCGTTCAACGGTAGGTACCGTTACTGAAATCCACGATTACATGCGTCTTCTCTTTGCACGTATTGGTATTCCTCATTCTCCTGCAACAGGACTTCCTATTGAAAGCCAGACAGTAAGCCAAATGGTGGATCAAATTATGGCCTTACCAGAAGGAACGCGAATTTTTATTATGGCACCCTTAGTGCGAGGACGAAAGGGAGAATATAAAAAAGAGCTAACAGAACTTTTAAAAAGAGGATTTCAACGCGCTAAAGTTGATGGAAAATTCTATGAAATCGCTGATATTCCACCTCTTGATAAAAAATATAAACACGACATCGATGTCGTGGTAGACCGCATTGTTGTACAGAAGGATATCACCTCTCGCTTGGCTGATAGTATAGAAACCTGTTTACAGCTAGCAAATGGGCTTGCCATAGCTGAAATGGCAGACCACCCCTTAGCACAAAAAGAAACGACAAAGGAATCTGCTCATAAATCAAAAAATGATACACACAAACGGCTCATTTTTTCAGAAAAGTTTTCCTGCCCTGTATCGGGTTTTTCTATTCCTGAAATTGAACCACGCCTTTTTTCGTTCAATAATCCTTTTGGCGCCTGTCCTCTCTGCGATGGACTGGGCATAAAAAAAGCAATGGATCCACTGAAAATTGTGCCCAATAAAAATCTTACCCTCAAGAATGGCGCCATTGCCCCTTGGGCTAAGTCAGATTCACTTTACTATAAACAAACCTTAGAAGCATTAGGAAAAGCTTACGGTTTCAAACTCACAGATCAATGGTGTGAACTCTCTAATGAAGCACAACAGGCTATTCTCTACGGTACAAAAAGAGATGAAATTTCTTTTATCTATAAAAATAATTCTGGTTCGCATAAAACGACCCAACCCTTTGAAGGAATCATCCCTAATATGGAGAGACGCTGGAAAGAAACCGATTCTGCTTGGTCTCGAGAAGAAATCGAACGTTATATGTCTTCTTCGCCCTGCCCAGCTTGTCACGGTTATCGTTTAAAACCAGAGGCACTTGCTGTAAAAATAAACGGAATGCATATTGGGCAAATATCAGATCTTTCTATTCTAAAGGCAGATGATTGGTTTGCCAATGTTCATCAATATCTCACAAAAAAACAACGTAATATCGCCGTACGTATTTTAAAAGAAATTCGTGAACGCTTGGCTTTTTTAAATCATGTAGGATTGGAATATCTTACCTTGTCTCGAAATTCAGGAACGCTTTCAGGGGGAGAAAGCCAACGCATTCGGTTGGCATCCCAAATTGGTTCTGGTCTTACAGGCGTTCTTTATATTTTAGATGAACCATCTATCGGTTTACACCAACGCGATAATGAACGCCTGTTGGAAATGCTGCGCCATTTGCGTAATCTTGGCAATACAGTTATTGTTGTTGAACATGATGAAGATGCTATTCTCACAGCAGACTATGTTGTCGATATGGGGCCTGCCGCAGGCGTTCATGGTGGAGAAATCATAGCGCAAGGAACACCGCAGGAAATTATAGAAAATTCAGCCTCTCTCACAGGCCAATACCTTTCAGGAAAAATGGCTGTTAAAATGCCGACAGAGCGACGCAAAATATCAAAAACGAAAACACTTAAAATCATCGGCGCCAAAGGCAATAACCTCAAAAATATCAATGCGAATATTCCTCTTGGAACCTTCACATGCATAACTGGTGTTTCTGGAGGAGGAAAATCAACATTTCTTATTGAAACGCTTTTCAAAGCAGCATCACATCATATCATGGGCTCTCATCACAGCCCTGCCAGCTATGACAAAATTGAAGGATTAGAATTTCTTGATAAAGTCATCGATATCAACCAGTCTCCTATTGGACGCACCCCACGCTCTAATCCCGCAACCTATACAGGTGCTTTTACACCGATTCGTGAGTGGTTTGCCGATCTTCCAGAATCAAAAGCCCGCGGTTACAAAGCTGGGCGTTTTTCATTTAATGTTAAAGGAGGACGGTGCGAAGCATGTCAAGGTGATGGAGTCATCAAAATTGAAATGCACTTTTTACCTGATGTCTATGTTACTTGCGATGTCTGTAAAGGAAAACGCTATAACCGAGAAACACTAGAAATAAAATTCAAAGGACAGTCTATAGCCGATATTTTGGATATGACAATTGAAAAGGCAGAGGAATTTTTCCAAGCTATTCCCGCTATTCATAATAAAATGGAAACTCTCATTAAAGTAGGATTGGGTTACATAAAAGTAGGACAGCAAGCAACCACACTTTCTGGTGGGGAAGCACAACGTGTAAAACTTGCGAAAGAACTTTCTCGTAAAACAACGGGACGTACACTCTATATTTTGGATGAACCGACAACAGGTTTACATTTTCATGATATTTCCAAACTTCTTGAAGTGCTTCACGAACTAGTCGAGCAAGGCAACACAGTTATAGTCATTGAACATAACCTTGATGTTATAAAGACAGCCGACTGGATTATTGATTTAGGACCAGAAGGTGGAGATCGCGGTGGTGAAATTGTTGCAATTGGACGCCCTGAAGACATCATTAAGGTTCCCGCTTCCTATACGGGAAAATTTCTAAAACATGTTTTACTGCGCCCATCTCTCTATAATTCCAATTCTTAGAAACGCTTTCTATTGTAAAATACAGCATACTAACAAAGCCTGTACTTTTATTATTACCTGTAAACCAACACCTAATTCCAGTGGTGCAACACGTTTGAAGCAAAGACTAAAAACAATTTAGCGCTTTATAAGCTGTTTCAGTTGTCGTATTGCCAAATAGGAACGCGCACATAATTGCGTATTTATTCTCTGTTTTGTTTATACCTGAAACGACCAGACAACCTAAACTGGGAAGAATATGAAGTTTTAAGGGTATAAATAAATTTCTATATTTCCATTTCCTTTTAATTTATCTTTATGATTTTCCAAGGCATCCACAGCAATATCTTATAATGAAGATTGCCATTGCTTCACACTTTTATTTATCGCGTTCCTTAATGAAGATCACATTCCTCACGAAGGAACAAAACGCCCCAAAAGGAATATATTTGCGTTGCCAATTCCCACATCTGTTTTAAAGAAACATTTCTCAATGCTCTCAAGCCCATTTCACAACGGCTCCTATGAATGCTATAATGATAAACTCATTATTATACACCACCATCTTTACATTTATGAATCGGCATCATCACACTCTTTTCCAATATTTGTCTTCCCTACTCCCTAATATTGTAAAGCCTTTAATTATCGAAAGCTTTCATAAAAAGCATTTTATTTCTTTTTTCAAATGTTGTTATCCACACACTCATAACTATTTATGATATATAAAAGTATCGTTTTGATTGATTGACGATAAAAAGATCTAAAATGAGAAAATCTTACGCTATTAGAGTTTCTCATTCAATGTGGAGAGCGTCTAATTATCCTTATAAGTCAAGATATTATCTAATAAAAAAGAAACAAAACTCTTTTATTATATTATTTGAATTCTGTATAAGAATTGTAAGTTTTTTTCCCAAAAAACAGTATTTGGCTGTATTCTACAAAAGAAACTCTCCTAACAGAGCATAGAGTGTCATTATTTTCGACTTTTTGTGCACAAAGTATCTGTTGGACATCTTACAGTTGTCAATATAATGTGATGCAGTCTAAAAAGACAAAATAACGTTGGAGATAATTTCAGCATGAAAAAAATTGAAGCCATTATAAAACCTTTCAAACTTGATGAAGTGAAAGAAGCGCTTCAAAAAATTGGGTTACATGGTATTACAGTAACAGAAGCGAAAGGTTTTGGTCGTCAAAGGGAACATACAGAACTTTATCGTGGTACGAAATATGTTGTTGACTTTCTACCTAAAGTAAAGATTGAAATTGTTGTGTCCGATGAAAAACTGGAACAAACTGTTGATGCAATACGTAAAGCAGCTCAAACCAAACATATAGGGGATGGAAAGATATTTGTCTTTTCCATTGATGATGCAATTCGTATAGGCACAGACGAAACCGGTATCGATGCCCTTTAATAAATAACAGGAAAATTCACTTTTTTATCCACCTCAACGCCATATTAAGGAAATTGAATATGACAACCGCATCAGATATTATCAAACAGATTACAGACAACGAAATCCGTTTTGTTGATTTACGTTTTACTGATCCACGAGGAAAATTGCATCACATTACAATGGATATCGCAGAGATCAGCGAGGATACTTTTAGTGATGGTGTCATGTTTGATGGTTCTTCAATTGCTGGTTGGAAAACAATTAATGAATCTGACATGGTTTTAATGCCAGATCCAGCAACAGCACATATTGATCCTTTTTTTGCTCAATCTACTTTGGTCATATTTTGTGATGTACTTGATCCTGTCTCTGGTGAGTTTTATCGTAGAGATCCTCGTTCTATCGCCAAAAGGGCTGAGGTGTATATGAAATCTTTAAACATTGGAGATACAATCAATGTGGGTCCAGAAGCAGAGTTTTTTATCTTTGATGATGTGCGCTATAAAACGGACCCTTACAACACAGGGTTTAAACTCGATTCAAGTGAACTTCCCTCTAATGATGATACGGAATATGAAACAGGAAATCTAGGGCATCGCCCACGAATAAAGGGAGGCTACCTTCCTGTTCCGCCGATTGATTCCTGCCAAGATATGCGTTCTGAAATGCTCACAGCACTCAAAGATATGGGTGTACAGGTCGAAAAACACCATCACGAAGTAGCAGCGGGCCAACATGAATTGGGTATTCGTTTTGATACACTTGTTCGCGAGGCTGACAAGATGCAAATTTTTAAATATGTTGTACATCAAATAGCAAACAGTTATGGGAAAACAGCAACCTTCATGCCAAAACCAGTTTTTGGTGATAACGGCTCTGGAATGCATGTCCACATTTCCATTTGGAAAGATGGCAAACCCATTTTTGCAGGAAATGAATATGCTGGACTATCAGAAACCTGTCTGTTTTTTATCGGTGGTGTTATTAAGCACGCAAAAGCAATAAATGCTTTTACCAACCCATCTACAAACTCCTATAAACGTTTGGTTCCTGGTTATGAAGCTCCTGTTCTTCTTGCCTATTCAGCACGTAATCGTTCTGCATCTTGCCGTATTCCAATGAGCTCCTCACCAAATTCAAAACGCGTAGAAGTTCGTTTTCCAGACCCAACAGCAAATCCCTATTTGGCATTTGCAGCCCTTTTAATGGCTGGTCTTGACGGTATCAAAAACAAAATTCATCCCGGACATGCTATGGATAAAGATCTTTATGATCTTCCCTTAAAGGAACTTAAAGAAATCCCTACTGTTTCAGGAAGCCTGCGTGAAGCGCTTGAAGCACTTGACAAAGATCGTGGCTTTCTTAAAGCTGGCGACGTTTTTGATGATGATCAGATTAATTCCTTCATTCAAGTAAAGATGCAAGAAGTCTTGCGTTACGAAACAACACCCCATCCTGTTGAATTTGATATGTACTATTCTGTTTAAACAATTAATACGTATTCTTTTGATTTTTAAAGTGGAGGCAAAAGCCTCCATTTTTGTGGATATTCTTCTCATGCAAAAGCGCAAGAGGCTTTTTGCTCGCCCGCTTTTCCTTTATAATGTATTGAATCTCTTCAAATGAATTAACAAAGGTTTCTAATGCCGCGAATTTGTTTTCTCGTTCCCGTTCTTTTATGCATTGTCTTTATCACATCAACAACTAAAGCACATACAATAACCAACCAAAAACTTACAACTCTTGAGAAAGCAACATCTGCTTATAGTAAAGCACTTAAAAATGCCGATGCAAATGCCATCTTAAATGCTATTCCTCCCCAAGTCATCAACCGCTTAACCGCCCAAAAAAATCTTAATCAATCACAATTTCTACAAATCATGAAAAGCCAAATAGAACGGTTGGCAGAAAGTTACAAGATTGAAACGATCAACATTGATCAAAAACAAAAACGTGAAGGTACCCTTGATAATGGTACCCCTTATTTTGTTATACCCGTGGAGCTTGTAACCACAACAAATGCTGGAAAAAAATGCTCTATTCAAACTGAAATTATTGCCCTACTTCACGATAACCAATGGTATTTTATCCGTGGTAATGACGAAGCGCTCTTAACCATAACCAATGAACTATTTCCTGGACTTGATAAAGTAAAAACCAATCCTCAAAAAGTCACAAAAATACTCTGAGCGAAAAGAATGCACGTAAATAAAAGATTTTCCCCTATAAACAAGTTGTAACAATTGTAGCAGCAGCCTTAAATTCAACTTTTTTATGAGAACGGCGTGCTATTGTTTCTTTATCCGTTCCCCATTGCTCCATCATCCAATCTTCATCTAAATAGGCAATAGACCAAGCATGATCAGCATCAATGTTTCCCGCTGCAACAGCAAGAGCAATGAGAGCAGATCCCGTTAATGTTGTCATCATATGAAGTGCAGCAAGCATATAAGCAGACTCAACTCTACGTAAATAATTACTGACTGCTTGAAGTGCTTCTGGTGATTGTTCCACATGCATCAGCCCTTCTGTCAAATAAAACCTTGCACCCAGTTTTTTTTCTGCCCAATCTAATAAAGGATCCCATTGCTCAGATTGTTTTTGCACCAACTCTTTAGGTGTTTGTGCACGATAAAAGATCATATCACATGCAACGAAACGCAATAAATCTTCAAAAACCGCCTGCATATCATCAGCGATACCATCAATAACAGTATTAACCAAACGCGTCATCGGCATTTTTGCAGGATCAACAACGTGCTTTTGGTTCTCAAATTCCTGAGCAACATATTCAGCAAACACTTCTGTTGGCACATGAAAATGACGCCTTGCGGGCGTTTTTACAGGACGTTCATCCAACAAAATCGTAAAGCCGCCCTCCTCACAAGCGATCTTCACTTGCTTATAAAACCGTTTTGGGTGTGATTGGAATGAAAGATTTTGAACCTTTTGAACAGAACTCTTCTTATTCAATGGCATATCAACATGATCCAAAATCTCACGCATATTTGTTTACCTCTGATCTTTTCAAAAAAAACGACTGTTTCTTTAGGTTCTGTAGCTTGAATAAGGTTTAATCTGACCTTCTTAACGATTCCAAAGAAGAAAAAAATCTTACCAATCTCAATCTGATTTAAGAGTTATATTTCATGTTTCTTTTACAAACAAGACAATGATGATTGCCTTTTATATATTTAATACAATCATAATAGTAAAACAATTTCTAAAAGTATTATCTTAATTAAGAAGTTAAACATATTGAGTTTTATGGCAAAGATGTTCATGCCTTACCAATTTGCTTATTATTCACCTACAATAGTATTATCAATATGAACAGATTCAAAAACGCTGCTCATCCAAAAAATGATAGAGCAGTACGGTTTACGTGTCATTCACCTTCGCTTAACCATTTCAATAATTCTCTAACATATCCAATAAATACCCTGCATAGAATTTTTCTGCTCAATTACTCCCCTAAAAGACGCTGTTTTACGGCATGATAGAATAATGAACAGACAAAATTATAATTGTAAATTTTCTTTCATATATACATTATTTTATAAAGCACTAAATTACTTAACGCATTGTGCTTGATATACTCTACATATTACACTAGTTTAAATTTAGGCATATAGTTATAAAGAATAGAGATCATGCAATCTGAAAATAATACTTTTATCTATACACTTGGCCCTGCAGATACTAACTGTGCAGCAGCAGCACAGTGGTGGCTTGACAATCACAATAGAAGTGTTTTGTTCACTGACTCGAGATCCCGTATTATCTTATACGCAACTCTTGAAGAAGCATTTAATGAACTTGCTCAGAAAAAGGATGGATATCTCTTAAGCTGTGCTGCTTACCCTGATTTGCATACACTCATATTTACCCGTTTAGGTGATATGCAATTATTTGACAGCTTTATCATGCCTACTCACTCTATGGTTTTAGCTAAACGCAATAACATTGATGAAATTAAAACCGTAGCGACTCATCCTGCCCCGCAATCTCTGGTAGCTCATCAATATGACAAAGTATTTGCCAACAGCAATGCTGATGCAGCCGTTCTTTGTAAGGCTGAAAAAGCCGATGCTTGTATCACAACATCGGTTGCGGCAAATCGCTATAAGCTGAGTATTGTCGAAAATTTTGGACAAGTGCCAATGTCCTTTTTGCTCCACTCACTAAAGTCAACTCATCATGAAAAAATCTGAAGCGCTTCTTTCCATTGTTAACTTGGTTGACAAATTCCGTATGCGCCAAGAACGAGATGGGAGCATTAAAGAACCAACTTCAGCAGATAATAATATGATCAATGAATTGATCACTCTGCTGAACCACCATGCCAATATTCTTGACGGATTATCTCCAAAACTTTTAGCGACCACTTCTGATGATCTTCATCAGTGGATGATCAGCGGTTTAACGACCCCTCCTCAATTTGATAACACTTTGGCTGCTTTCAAAGCCCCATTACCAGATGCGCCCTTGTTTTTCTTGGCTCCAATGCGTGCAACAAATGGACCTGATCCAGAAGGATTCCGGCTGGAATTAGTTACAGGATATCGTCATGAAACGGCCTATCTTGCTGACGCCTCAAAATATACAAATAATTATGTATCACCATTTCAATGTATAAAAATGGGAATAGCATCAAGAGGTTTTTTAGAAGGCAATTGCATTGTTCTATTCCCAGAATCTGTAGCAGCTGCTCAAAAAATTGATAAGCAAGCATTTGCTTTGTTTTTTTTCAGTAAATTCTTTGATATTTACAACAAGCAAACAATTGTGGAAGCTGAACGTTTACTCGGTCGAGATAGTAAATTCCTGTTCGGTCAATTGCATAGTCGTAACTTATCTAAAGAAGACATTTACGATGCTCGCTGTTTGTGGGGCTATTATCATGACTATGCACATCATACCGGACCGCGGCCATTGGATAAAA
Source organism: Bartonella sp. AP9QHHD (assembly GCF_042195625.1). NCBI lineage: Bacteria > Pseudomonadati > Pseudomonadota > Alphaproteobacteria > Hyphomicrobiales > Bartonellaceae > Bartonella > Bartonella sp. AP9QHHD. The sequence goes on from NZ_JBHIOP010000046.1 coordinate 82,661, forward strand.
ATCTGTATATAAAATTAAATTGGTTTACAGGTCTTCTAGAAGAAACTAAAGTTGATTTAATTACAGTGCGTATTATGCTACAAAATCATCCAAAATTTTGGAAAGAAATAACTGAATTTATCCTATTAGAACGCATATTTCGTTATCCAAAAGATTCTGATCAGCATATGACATTCGATGCTGGTACAGGGATCTTGCTTTTTGAAATATTGATGCGGAACAAAGCATTGATTGAAACAAATCAAGGTTATCTTCAATTTGATTTGGAGCGTCTTGAAAAAGTAATAATATTGATGATAGCAGATATAGAAGCACTTGAAGCATTAGATGATGACGCTTATTTGGCAGGAGCTAAAGATTATATCCAAAATAATCTTGGTAAGCCGCAAACTTCACAGTCACGATTTAATTTTTCAACATCATCTTATGCACAGCGAGTGATTAGAGGATTAAATCATTGAGTTTTATAAAAGGACGATTATTATTATTTACTTTTGCCATTCTAGCATTGTTTTCCATAAGTTGGTTATTATCTAAGAATTTGGTTAGCAATATACCCGTCATGCATGCGGTTGGACTTAGGTTGTTTGCCACCGCTGCCACCTTATGGCTGATTGCAATATTTCGTGAGAAAGCTGTTTTCAGATCCCTACCATTGCTTTCCATGATACCTTCTTTTTTAATTCTCTCAGTGTTAGGATTTTCGCTGTATTTTGTATGCAGCTTTGGTGCATTAAAATCGCTCAAAGCCAGTGATTTAACCATGGTGCTCGCTACTATTCCAGGAATTACTTATATATTAGGTGCATTGACAAATGTCCTTAAATTCTCATGGCTGAAGCTTAGTGGAGTGATAATTGTCAGTGTAGCAGCTGTAGTATTCAATATAAATAGTGGAGAAGGTGGATATTATAACCTGATAGGAGTAGTGCTTGCCTTAACAGCAGCCCTTTCTTATTCTGCTTATGGCTTATTGTCTAAACGTTATCTTTAAAATCTACCTTTGCTCACCTCACTGGCTTGGATCACGACAATTTCTGCAGCATCATTTATGCCATTATTTATTTTTGATCCTGCCCCACTCTTCTATCTTAAGTTAGAAGATATATTTAAAATATTGATTTTAGGAACTGTTTGCTCGGCACCAGTTTACGTATTATATCAAAAAGTTTTAGCCGAAGGAGGCGTATTATACGCCAACACTATCGGCGTATTATCCCCTTTTGCAGTGATTGCATGTGAATGGATAATCGGCTCGAGCCCTTCTCTCAATATGATCAAAATAATTGCTATGATTGTAGTTGTTATAGGGATGACACTCTTATTTATAGATGCATCAAAGGTATCTACATGGCAACATAAACGCCATTCTCAAAACTCCAAATTTAATAAGGAAACAAAATGAAAAAACTCGCGTTAGTTTGCCAGCGCAATGCAAAATTACCATTTATATTTGAAGCAGCACAAGCAGCTAATATCGAATTAGTAATGATCTATGATACCGCTGAAAGCGCTCCCACTCAACACCCCGCAGCAGTCACTTCAACTTGGCAACTTCCTGTTTTTGATAACCCAGAGCTAGCTCTAGACACTTTTGCAACAGGAGCAAAAGAACGCAATATTGCTGGGGTTATGACCCTTCGCGAAGAAGCCATTCTATGGACAGCTTTGGCTGCAAAAAAAATCAATACTCCAAGTATTGAACCAGAAGTAGCAGCATTAACCAGAAATAAATATCTCATGCGTCAAGCTTTTGCTAAAGCAGGCTTAAGAACACCAGGATTCTTTTATATAGATAATCCAGAAGACCTATCACAAGTACATGCCTTAGACTGTCCACTCGTTATTAAACCCGTCTCTGGATGGGCAAGTGCAGGCGTCATGTTAGCTAAAAATTCCACCGAACTTCCTGATCTCATTAAAGCCGTATGGAATGTTCAGCATAAAGACATGGCACGTTTTAATGATAAAAATAAACCTGTAGGTTTAGTCGTAGAACAGTATTTGTCAGGAAAAGAGTTTGTCGTAGAATGCTTTGTTGATACAGCAGGTGTACACGTTCTATCCGTTGGAGACAAGGGACAGCCTGAGGGACCATGGTTTGAAGAAACAATTTATCGTCAACGCTGTGATATAGATGATCCTTTAATTATTGCTTTATGTGAGGCTGCATGCTCTGGAGTTAAAGCTCTTGGTATAAATATGGGAGCTGCCCATGTAGAGCTACGCCTAGATACTAATAATTTACCTTATATCATTGAGATAGGCGCTCGTATAGGTGGATCAGGTGTTTCCCATTTTATTGTTGAGCAAGGTACAGGAATTTCATTTGCAAAACTATGTATGAATGCCGCTTTAGCTGAACAAACCCCAGACCTTCCCGATATACTCCCAACTGAAAAAGTGGCGGCAAATTATATTATTCCTCTTCATGGGTATGGACGGTTTTCTGGATTTTCAGGTCTAGATAAGGTTGCACAGCATCCTCAAACCGCCAGAACTATCATTTTTTTTGAAACCAATCACATTTCACCACCTCCACCAGCATTTGGTGGATATCCTGGTTTTATTTTCTCTGTTCATAACTCAAACGAAGAAGCACGCAATTACCATAAATGGCTCGATGATACCTTAAGCATCATATGGCAAAATACTGATTTATAATGATAATTTATCGTTATTCATATTGAATGAGAACGCCGATATCGTAGGATTTTCTCATTTTAAATCTGTTTATCAGATGAACAAATTTTTTAAAGCATTTGAAAAATGCTATAGTAGATAAAAATAAATCAACACGATATTTTCATATTTATTAAAACACATGATATCATTATTAAAAGAAGCAACTAAAATTCTGCACAAACAATGGTTTTAATTCCGATAGTAGAACAAGACTTTGAAAATAACATTTATTATTTTTTTAAAAGATTTATTAAAAATGATAGCGCAAACCACCAGAAAAATGAACTCCAGAAAAACCAGCCTTGGTTAACCTATGCTGATAGCTAAGATCACTGTAAAGTGTAACTTTAGAAGAAAACTGCGCATTGATACCCAAACCTGTTTCTAAGGAAGAACCGAAAGCACTCAACTGAAAAACATCTTTAAAATGAACAAATTGTTCTTTACCAAAACAATGAGCAAGATGAATATTGCCATAAAAAGAAGTGATACGATCCTTATCAGAGGCTGTAAATGTTTTACTTAAACGCCCACCAACACGTACAAACCATTGACTCATTTTTTTCATATCAACATCAAATCCATCAATATCACGAAACTTATCAAATTGAAGATGTTGATAAATAAGCTGAAGTTGCGGATCAAAAATAAGATCTTTATATCCTGTCATAAACGTTTTACCAGCAGAAAACGAAACGTTCAAAGGATTTGCTTTTAATGTCGCCGTCTTACCCCAAACATGGCTACGCACATCCCCTTTAAACAAACCATAAGATAAAAGACCATCTATATAAAAACCAGTTTTGTGTTCCACACTACCGTATGACGTAAATGACCATTTATTAAACGTACTCTTTTGGCTTCGTTCCACGTTACGAGGTTGTAAAGAAAGCTTTCCATAGGTTCCCATAATCCCAAAAGATGTCGTACTATATGCGCTCTCTATTGTTTTGAGCAAAATATCTGTTTTTATAGCGTTATAATCAACATGACCATCGTACCCATATTTAAGTATAGAAAGATCTGAGACATAACGATAACTCCCACCATAACCGTGAACAGATAAAGCAAAGTTCCCTTCAACTTTTAATAATTTACGAGGAATAGACCGCCTAACTTGCAACTGCTTTTGTTGATGACTCATATCCATGAGCCCAACATGAAACAAAGCATTTGGTAACAAAAGATAGGTCGGAACTTGTGGAACAACCTCTCTGACCTTTAACTCAGAAGGGGGAATAGCAGACACCTCTAAAACAGGCTGAATATATTTACTTTCAAGGCGAAAATCCCAAAAATCTCCATCTCCTTCAACCAATCTTTGAGAAGTTTGTGCATTTCCAAGAGCAGAAGCTGGACCATAAGCATGAAGATAATATTGGTAAGGCAAACCCTCTAATGCGATATAAGCACGATTTAACTGAAAAGAATCCTCTGCCGCTTTTCCAGAAACCTGAATAAGTGAAATACTATGAGCATTTTCACCGGTTGCTATCTCACCCTGATTTCCTGCAACAAATTGCACATAAACTGTTGTTTTTCCAGAAACATCACCATGTATTAAAAGCCGATCAGTTTTTGTATTATCGAGCAAACCATCACTACTGAGATGCGTATTGAGATAAATATCTGCCCTATCTTGCGCACTATAAACTTCTTTTTCTCCCTTCCCAATATGAAGTGTCTGATACTCCTGAAACATTGGAGTCTCAAAAGCAATAAAACTATCAGAAACTTTCACAAATGAAATAGACGAACTTGTACGGTTTGCAACTTGCAAATCGATCTCTCTTCTTTTTGTCAAAAACCATTTTGATCCCCCTGTTAAATAAAGCTCAGCAATAGAATCATCGGCAACACGAGTCCCTCCTATCAATGAAGAAGAATTAGCCAAAATCGCTACACTTCCCCCTTTTTCAGCTGTTAATAATAAGTCACCAAAAATTTTTGTACCTTCTGTTACTCCAATATAAATACGACTGTTATGACTATGAACAGCTGTCCCATCTGGAACCTCAAAAATCGTCCTTTTCAAAAAGACAAGCCCCTGTTCATACGCATCATTTTCCTCATCCCTCTCAAAATACATACCATGTTTGTTACCTATTGCTTTAATTGTTGAATCTTCAATATTAACCCGCGAAATTAAAATATTTCCTTCCCTGCCGTTATTGGATGGCGTGTTAGAATCTTGTCCAACTGTTAAAACATGAACATCCGTAGAAATAATATTCGTATTTTTTACATAAACAGAACCCTGATGTTTTACATTGAAAACTGTATGTGTAATTTTTTCATTTGTATTTTCTTTGTCTTCTGTTTTTTGATATTTTGAAGCAATGGTAACACCATCTAAAGTCGCACTCCCCCCTCTCCCCACATAAAGCGCAGCAGCATCATTCACATCAATAAATCCACTTTTCATCTGAATACCCGCATCAGCACTAACGAAAAGAGCACTCTCTTGACCGATACCCAAACCTTCCACTTTAATTTTTGTATTCGTTAACGTAACAGATGCTCCTCGCTTCTCTGCATAAGCAGCAATCTGAAAAGCCTCAATTGTTCCACGATCAACCTCAATCATTCCATTATCAGCTTTAAGACCTATTGATACATTTTTAAAAGCTGAATCGCTCAAAACAATTTTTCCCCCTCGTGATACAAAAACACCATAAATATCTTCTATACCCGCAGTCCCTTCAACCTCTACACGCGTTGCCTGAATAACTGTATTTGGCTCCTGCACTACTATAGCAGCAGGTAACATGAGAGAACGACCCTCCCCATTCGTTTCTTTAACAGGCGCCGTGAATTTATATACTTTATCACTAATTGTATGCTTTGAACCATCACTGCATTCATAAGGTAATTTGTTTTTGTCACATGACAGTGATGTATATGAATGAGAATGTGCCTCAATATTTATATTTAACAAAAAAGAAAAAATAGCTGCTGTAAAAACGCACGAATACAAGTGATTGTTAGATACCTTGATTATCATTGTTTTTCAAAACTTTCTTTTTTCAACAAAAACAAAAAATGCTGGCAAAAAAATAAACCACAAATTAAACACAACAAGAATAAAACAAACAAAATTATTTTATTTTTCATGATAAAATCATAGCATTCAATAATATGTTTTGTGTTTTATGTAAAGAAAGAATAAAAAGTTTAAAAATACCATTTAGGATGAAAATCCCTTTAAAGAATGCATCTCAAAAACCGCTGGAAACTGTAATTACAAAAGGCCAAAAAACCAATCTTAAAAAAACGTAAAAAAATGCGAATTTTGAAGAGATATAATATTCAATTTATCTCACCACCAAAAAATAAAAATACAACAAAATGAGAATGACTTCTAAGATTAAACGATTAAAACGTTTTAATAAAACACAGAACAAAAAGATACAGTATACGAAATCTATAACCGCATCATCTCTTCAACTACAACAAAAAAACAAGAAATTGCACACTAATGTATAAGCTAATGTACACAATTTCTATATTAAAAATGCTAGATATCTAACAAAGAAATTTGAATAAATAAAAAACTTCTCCTAATACCCTATCATCAATGATTTGAATTAATAAATGTAATATTTTAGATCTTTTGATAAAATCTAAAATACAGTAAAACACTCACCATTCTGAACTTAAAAAACACCAAAATAAAATTTCATCAAAATTAGCTCTATGAAAGCTATCTGTTTATTATCGTTAAAGAAGATATTTTAGCAAAGCTATTATTTGCCATTCTTTATATTGAATAAATTTCTCTAAACAACAACTCACTATCCTCCGCTAGCATCATCTGACAACAACACTATTGCCAATCTCGTAGCTGATGAATATAACTACATTAGAGACAAAAGAGCTATATTTCTCTCTTCTCCCGTTTAATATTTTTATTTAATTATTGCTTTAAAAATTAACGTTCTACTGTTGATGATCACTTGTGCAAAGCTTTTTTTATTTTCTGGCGCTTTTTATCATTTTCAAAACGTAACATCAAATCTCGCTCTTGTTGTGTCGAATTGGTTACACCAAAAGTATCATTGTCCATAACCTGCTGATACCCTGCTACCATTAAATTGACTAAAAATGAATCACTTCGCGGCGTTGATGAAAAATAGATTCCCTTTGAATCTTGTAATTTGTACCGATAACCTGCTTTAGTCATGCACTCATAAACTGCTGCAAAATCACTTGCACGCGAATCCATATTTTTAGAAGAAGCGTAGATTGGTTTCCAACCACATTTTGACAGTGCTTGTTGGACCATAGACTTACTGACACCAGACTTTTCCCATAATTCTAACGTCGATGGGGGAGGTTTGCTAATACACCCAGCAGAGCTTAATAAAATTATAGCAATCAATAATTTCAATGTTTTTTTCATTTCGCCCTCCGTCAATATTTACGATAGAAAGACTGATAAGTCTTCTAATATTTTCTCACACGCAAGATGACTTTTGTTAGCATATAGATATTGAAGAAACAATCCCACCCCCCATGCAAAAACAAGAATGGAAGGATTTTTGATTACAGCAGCCTCAATACTTAAGGTTGACATTCAGGTTGTTCTTTATGCTCTTGACAATGAGGACTATTCAAACGCCTCTCTACACTTCGCTGAGGAATAACTGCATCAGGCTGACAAATTGGAAGATTTTTATATTTCTCACACCACTTCATTCTTCCCAATTTATCTTGGAAACCTGCTTGGATCATACATGCATTCACAGACTCCTCAGCATTGAATTTCTCATCAGTACTTGTTTCTGTATCAAGACGACCATCAAGATGCTGTATTCCACATTCTAACAGAGCTTTTTTGATCTCAAGCTGATCAGCACCGGATTTTTCCCATGCATCTACAGCTGTTCGAGAAGGCTGCTCAGGGTAGCATCCAGCCATAACAAATAAGGTTATCCCGCTTAATAATTTTAAAATCTGCTTCATTTTCCTATCCTTGAGTAATTTTGATATTACGAAACAATCTATAAATTATTTTACATACTGTTTTTTATTTCCAAAACAATGATGAACATTATCAACCTATATTATTTTATCTTTCCGAAGATTATGCCATAATTATTATATCAAAAATACGGTAAAATTATTACTAAAATCATCTATCTATCAACGATATGCTTATAATTATTATCAATATTTTGATTATAACCAAAATAGATATTTCATATTATTGCGCCAACAGTTGTGGTACCCATAAATAAATAGCATTGACATGCTGAATTAAGCCCCCCGCGTACGGGTATGAGAAACATGAAGGTAGGGATTGTGATCGTCACAAACAGCAAGACTTAAGGTTTGCATTCAGGTGCATTTTTATATTTTTTACAAAAAGGGCTGTTCAAGCGCTTCTTGACACTGCGCCTCGGGATGACTGCGCCTGAACGACAAATCGGCAAGTTTTCGGCTCTAAAAGTATAACATGGTCCACCCGCTCTTGCTACCTCTTCATCTTTATAGCGGAAACCTGATTGAAGCATGCAAGCATAAGTTGTTGCTTTTGCATTGATGCTCTGCTTTCTGTTTTCTGGATCGACATCATAAGGAGTTGGCATACCACATTCTAACAAGCCTTTTCCTATCTCTGTAAAATCTGCTCCTGGTTTTTCCCAAGCAGTCAAATATCCTGAAGGAGGCTTATTAAACTGACATCCAGCTATACTTAACAAAGTTACAGCACTTAATAATTTTACGATGTGTTTCATTTTTTACTCCATGATCTAATTCAAGGCTTTTGTTCTAAATGAGATGTGCCATAAAATTTTTGGCATTTTGGACCCGCATCTCCAAGACAGGTATGGGGATTTATGGGATTTGTAGCCACTCTCTACCATTCTATCCAAACGTTACTGCCAGCAGGTATCGTTTCGTAGGTATAGCCATTACCGCCAATAATTCTGCTTACAAAGTCAAATTTATTCCCATCAAAACCTGTTTCATGCGTCTGTGAATGGCTGCTATGATGGTCTGTCATGCCAACAATCGTCATACTTTCCCCCATTACATTGATATCTTGACCAGAAATCAGATGAGAAGCAATAATCGTAGCATCTCATTGTACATCCATATCAACATTGCCTGTTGCCTCAAGGATAGAGAGAATTGTTGTTGTGTGTGTTCAGAGCTATTGGAAGATTTCTCGTGTAAAAAGCCACTTTCCGATGATTTTTTTGCTGGTTGTAGTGTTCTTGAGCGCCTTTTATGGTAATATCGAATAATTTTGCACCGAAATACAGTTGCGGAGTGCATTTTGTCCGCCTCCACTTGTGATAAAAATTACTCTTGTATCAATATTAAAAAAATAAGTTTGATCCTTCCTCTTGTGAGAGCAATAAGAATCGTAAAACTGTCACACGTTCATTGTTCTCTTTAATTTACTCTTCTATGAAATTTTATTGTAATACCTTGCTGCTGTTTATTAAAGTTTTTGTAAAAACAATGATACAATGCCTCATGTAACTTTGTTATCCACTATTTTCTACCAACGCCAATCCTCTTTGAGAAAAAATACATAAAGAACTTTATCTTCGCTTCTAAAAGCAATAGTAATTTTCTAAACAACAAAATTTAAACAACTAATTTTTTAAAGAGCTAAAAAACAATTCTTACAATAACTTCTTTCGTGAAACAGAACTTCATTAATACGTTTAGAAAAAGATATCTGCCTATAATCATGTATCTGGTAAAATCTATTTGCACTGTTAGGCATTTTAACCTGAAAGACTTATATTAATGGCACAGCTCACCATCAAAAAAACGCCTAATATTTATATGATTTTGTCGTTACCGTAAACAATGGCTCACAAAAACTTCCAAAGCAAAATAATAACGAGCAGATTTTTTCAATCTAGATTGTTCTAACCTTTAGAGAAAACAATCAAACACCTGTTCTCCTGATGACATCAGCTATTTGTTTTGAGTTTTTTCTCTATTCACATTTTATTCAGCTTCTTTTGCTTAAAATTATAAAGTTTAAGTGTATAGAAACAAATAACAAGCCAAGCAATCCAAATAACACCTATAATTAAAACTGGTCGTGTCTCATCAAAATACCATAGGAGAATAAAAATAAAAACCATAAATAAAATAGAAAAAATCGATCCTATTGGCCAAAATGGAATGGGAAATTTTAAACCATTCTGAGCTTCTTTAGGCATCTTAATTCGCATAAAAAATTGTGAAAGTAGAATCATCATCCAAACAAAAACTGTCGCAAATGTTGCCATTGCAGCAATAAGAAAAAAAAACTTTTCATGATAAAAATAATTAAGGACAGCACCAAGAAGAAAAATACCGAAGATCATCAAAATAACAAAAACTGGTATACCGTTTTTTGATAAATATTGAAACTTTTTTAAAGCATAACCTTCCTGCGATAAACCATGGATCATACGACAAGCACCATACATTCCACTATTCATTGCTGAAATAGCCGCTGTAACAACAACAATATTTAAAATATTTGCTGCATATGAAATCCCAAGATTTTCAAAAATGGATACAAAAGGGCTATCCATGAGACCAATCTCATTCCAAGGATAAAGAGACATTAAAATAGCTAACGTCATGACGTAAAAAAGCAAAATACGAACTGGAGTAGAATTAATTGCCTTTGAAATCGTTTGATGAGGGTTTTGAACTTCCATAACTGCCATGCCAATGATTTCTATGCCACCAAAAGCAAAAACAACAACACTAAAGCAAGCTAAAAAACCAAACCAACCATTGGGAAAAAGTCCACCATTTTTCCATAAATTATGAACAGTAACGGTAGAAAAATCTGCACCTTCACCCCACCCCCAAAAAATAATTGCTATTCCTAAAATAATCATCGCAATGATAGCGATAACTTTAATAGAAGATAGCCAAAACTCTAGTTCACCATAGACTTCTACAGCCGCTAAATTAATACCTGTGATGATTAATGTAATACTCAGTGCCCATACCCAAGGAGCAACATCAGGATACCAAAACCCCATATAAGTCGCAAAAGCTGTAATATCAGCCAAACCAACAAGAATCATCTCAAATACATATGTCCATCCCGTTAAAAAACCTGCTAATGGTGATATGTAATTTGCCGCATAACGAGCAAAAGAACCAGGCAATGGATTATGAAGTATCATCTCTCCTAGAGCCCGCATAACCATAAAAATAGCTAAACCAGCAATACAATAGGCAATCAAAACACTAGGACCCGCAAGCTTAATTGCCTGTGCAGACCCATAAAAAAGACCTGTTCCAATAGCAGAACCAAGAGCTAAAAAAATAACTTGGCGCTTACTCATCCCTCTTTTCAGTTCATTTATTGCCATTTCTTTCCTTACTTTTTGAAATGCTGACAATCCACACCACGATAACAGCTCTATGAGAAATAAAGCCTCATGTTTCTTTCACAAATATATTTCAAAAAACACCGAAGACCAGCCAGTCCAACACTTTGCTCTAAACAATGAAAAAATACTTTTATTGCGAATTATTCAGCTTTTATAGCCTACAATTTCGTATTATTTTATTCAAATAAAGTGATAATGAATTTTTTCATAATTGTCATTTAATTCATTTCGTATTCTCTAGTTTTTTACAGAGAAAATTAACCTTAATGTAATCTAAACTTTTAGGCTTCTATTTCAGTGCACTGAAATAGAAGCCTAAAAATTCATAACAAACACATTAACTATGCATACAATTAATTTTTTGTTACTTTAAGCCAACTCTCTTTGAGCTTATAAAAAAACTTTTTACGCCAATTGAATAGCTCAATTAATGATAATACGAATCTCGCAAGTTTTCAAAAGTATGAGAAAGTGTATCTACAACCCATCTTTTAAGGACTCCAGCTGCCTTAACGACAAGCTTTCCAATGAAAAAAAAATATACGGTAAAAAGAGCATCTTTGATTGTTGGTCCGATGATAGCGTTCTCCTTACCTCTGGGAATTTGCCCTGATATAGCAATAAAATCTTTGTTTTTCGCTGAAATAAGAGGCTCTTTCTCTTGGGCCACTATCATAATGAAAACTTCCTCTGGAAAGCTACCTCTCCTAAAATTTGCATGAATCTCAAGAATTTGAGAGAAAAAAAGAACTGTTATTGAAACACATAATTTAGCACTTTTAAACATTCCTTTCTCCTTTTTTATTTTAAATATCAAAAATAAACTATAAAATTCATAAAGTATTAACAAATAAGAATAATATAAAATAAAACTTTTATTTTTACTCGATACAATACATATATTATAATTTATATTTATAGAAATATAATATCACGAATATATAATTCGTGGATATTATTTAACTTATATTAAAATTTCTGATATAAATCAGAAAATATAGGTGCTTTAAGTTTATAGTTTCTATAAAATAACATAATATCTAGTTAACTACAAAAATCAGATATATACAGTAATAAATATATGATTTATTAAATAATTCAAATATTGTATCGCTCCTCTATATTTTCATATGAGAAAGTTTTAAAATTCAATATCCGCCCTTCAGCATTGACCTTCAAACAAATACTATTGAAAACTTAATGAAGGAAAAATTGTTTCTGGTAAAACAGATAATAAGTGCCCTTCACGCACAAGTATATGTGCTTGATGAAGATCTGGAGCCAGATAGCGATCTTCCTTAAGAGAAGCAACATTTTTTCGTAGACATTCCATAACGGATTGCAAAAAAGTACTTGTTTTTAAAGGTGCACGATATTCAATTCCTTGTGCTGCAACAAGCGTTTCAATGCCAATAAGTGTAAAAAGATTTTCGCTCATTACCAATAACCGACGCGCTCCATGGCAAGCCATTGAAACATGATCTTCTTGATTGGCAGAAGTTGGGGTTGAATCAACGGAAGCAGGATGGGCCATTTGCTTATTTTCAGACATTAAAGCTGCCGCTGTTACTTCAGCAATCATAAAACCTGAATTAAGACCCGCATTATGCGCTAAAAAAGCTGGAAGTCCATAAGAAACTGCTGGATCAACCATAAGAGCAATACGCCGTTGAGAAATAGATCCTATTTCACATAAAGCAAGAGCAATCTGATCAGCAGCAAACGCTACAGGTTCAGCATGAAAATTCCCACCTGATACAACTTCACCATTCCTTAAAATCAATGGATTATCTGTAACAGCATTTGCTTCAATAATCAGTGTTTTTGCTGCTGCCAGCAAAATATCAAAACATGCCCCCATGACCTGTGGCTGGCAACGTATACAATAAGGATCTTGTACACGCTCATCCCCCCGTAAATGTGCTGCACGAATTTCTGAATCCTCTACAAGCTTTTCTAATGTTTTCGATACAGCAATCTGCCCATAATGTCCTCGTAAAATATGGATATCAGGATGAAATGGCGCCGTTGATCCCATGATAGCATCTGTCGTCAAAGCCCCTGCCAACAATCCACCACACAATGCCCGATAACCTCGAAAAAGACCAGCAAGTGCAAGGGCTGTTGATGTTTGAGTTCCATTAATAAGAGCTAGACCTTCCTTTGCCTCTAAAATAATAGGGGACAATCCCGCTTTCTCTAATGCAACCGCCCCACTCATACGAATATTTTGAAAAAATGCTTCTCCTTCTCCCATCATAACAGCCGCCATGTGAGCAAGTGGAGCTAGATCACCTGAAGCACCAACAGACCCTTTTTCAGGGATGACAGGAATGACGCCCTTTGCAAGCATATTTTCCAGCAAATTTACCAATTCTAGACGAACTCCTGAAGCCCCTCTTCCTAAAGAGATAAGCTTTAAGCTCATTATCAAACGCACAATATTTTCAGCTAAAGGCTCTCCTACCCCACAACAATGGGACAAAATAAGGTTTCTCTGTAAAACAGCGACATCGTCCGCATCAATTTTAATGGAAGCCAACTTCCCAAAACCAGTATTAATACCGTACACAGGCTCACTTCCAGCAGCAATTTCAGCAATGCGCTGAGCCCCTTTCTCGATAGCTAAATGCGTGTCATTATGAAGTTTACTCACTTCACCATTAAAATAAATAGCTGCAAGCTCACTAAGCGTCACCTCGCTCGGTTTCAGTATAATAGTCATAATCTACTTTCTTTTTTTTTATCAAAGTATAACGTTTAGCATTATTGATCCTTCTATAAAACAAAAAAAACTATAACGACTCTTTAAAGCGAGAATGCTTTCTTAAAGGTATTCCTTACAATGGAGTTATTATCCAAAAGTAGAATAGTTGACGATAAATGAAAATGAAATATTGACAAACACAACCAAGGTCATGGATTTTAAAAATAGATAACGCATTAATTTATAATTATAATCTAGCATGATTCATATTAAATGAGAGAGCTGAATATCTTAAAACTCTCTCATTCCAAATCTGTGTATGTTGAATCAATCAAAACCATTCGCTTGCACGTCATAAGCGAAATTGGCGTATGGATAAACTGTACAAAAAAGGACTACTCCTCTTATAAACCATGTCAAGGACTGTCGCAACATTGGGAAATGACAAAGTGCGTGATGGTGCAGGCTTATTCTTTTATGAAGCGTAAAGATGAAAAAATCAATGGATTTATTATCAAGCTATTCTTACTAAACTTATAAAAACCTTAAATAGATAGCTGTCACAATCTATCATAATTGCAAAAATCAAACTCTATAGAAAATTAAAAAACTTATTTAACACATCACAACAGAGAAGAAATTGAGCTTATTTGCGACTTCTAAAATTGTATTTAAAGCGCCAGATTAAACCTTGAAAAACACATCTTCAATAAAACCACATAAGAATCGGCCTAACCCGTTATTTAAAATAGAAAATAAAAGAAGTTTTCTTATATCAAAAAAAAATAATTAATATATTGTTTTATATTATATCTTTTAAACAGAGAAATGCTTCATATAGCATATTTATATTTTACTTTTTTGTTATATTGAATCTGAATTTAGAGATAATTTCAAAATGAGTTGTTTTAAAGGTGCTTCCAAGCCATTACCTTTTTTACTACAAATTTCTGATTATGATAATTTTTTGTACTTTTTCAGTTGTTTTTGTCAAAATTTATTAAAAACACTCTCATTTAATAACAAAAAACAATCATAAAAACAAAGAATTATCAAATATTTCTATTCAATCTACCTCTTCTTATTTTATAAAATAATCTGTTGTTAAACTGCAGTAAAAAAAGCGCTTCGATACTATAATGCACTGCATAAATTTTCTATTTAAACTCTCTCATATCAAGTGAACAATGAAAATCAGCGGTAATAAGATGTCAATGTGAATGCTGAAGAAAAAAACTTTCGCCCTCAAAGTCTGCCTTAATAAGGCGTTAATTTCCTGAATACCGCCCACTCTGATGTGCTAAAAGAGCAAAAGCAATCATCGATATCGGATTATCCTGCATACATATAGAGCTCACTTCGATACAAAAGCTCCAAATTGCCTTGCACTTCATATTTCTTTATCAATGCGACCAATTGCCGCAAATATTCTTCCCCATAGCAAGCAATAGCGCGTTGCGCTTGCGTTGAAGAGCGGCTCATTCCAATAAAAGCTTCAGATGGGATCATCATCGTCCAATTGTGCGTATGAAAAAAAATCTTTTCTGGATCTACCCCAAAGCCATCAGTCATTTCCTGTAAAAAATCAAAATTACGATAATAACGGGAATAATTCGGACTCATTTTCTCTAACAATGTCTCATAAGCCTCTAGAAATTCGCTATGCTTGAAATCACGATTATTTTGAATAACCGCCATGACACCATTGACTCGAAGTTGATCTGAAACAGAACAAAGCAACTTGGGACGATCCATCCACTGAAACGCTTGCGCTGCAATGACAAGATCAACCTCGCCAATTTGAGGCAATAGGTCTTCGGCACGGCCCTGATACCACTGCACCGTAGGAAATTTTTTTCGCCCCTGCTTAATCATATCTGCCGATACATCGATAGCATGATATTGGTGCTCATTTCCTAAAAATTTAACAATTCCCTCTAATGCGATGCCTGTCCCAGCACCCACATCCACAATGGACAAATGCTTTTTGTTCTTAAAAGGATGGAGCATGGTTTTAAATAAAGTAAGGGGATAGCGAGGACGATAACGATCATAATCATTAGCCAATCCATCAAACTTTTCACTTTGCCGCTGAACACTTTCTATCATAGGACTTTCACCCTCCTTCTCAATTACTACCATACATAATAAAAAAGCCTTTTTATCCAATGTATTAAACATAACTTCTAAAGGAGGAAAATAAGAACTGCCCTGACCTTCTATCTTTCCATAAGATTGATACTTACATTTTTCTCTTTTCCAATTGTTATCTGCACGTTGCGAAACCCAAAACTCCTACGAAAATAATATATTTTTCTGTAATAATAATTGATATAAATATTATTGATCTTTTATAAGATGACATCTATATTACTATTATTATTTTAACATCAACAAGTCACTTAAGCGTACCTAAAACGCAGAGAGATATCAATTTATTGATAAATACGCCTGTTTATAAAGTTCAAAATACTTTCCACCAAGAAAATAAACCCTATATAATACATAAAATATCTGTGGAGACATCTTTATGTTAAATGTACAAACTTCTTCAATGTTTAAAATATTAAAAAAATTTCCAATCGTGATTCTTTTGGCATGGTTAGTGCCATTTTTAAGTGGGTGCGGATTTAATACGATACCAACAAATGAAGAAAAAGCACATGCAGCATGGAGTGAAGTGCTCAATCAATATCAACGTCGTATAGATCTCATCCCCAATCTTGTAGAAACAGTTAAAGCTTACGCAGCTCATGAACAAAGTGTTTTCACAAATGTAATTGAAGCACGTGCTAAAGCAACACAAGTCAACATTAATGCAGATATGTTGAATAATCCAGAAGTTATGCAGCAATATCTCAAAAATCAAGCAAATTTATCAAGTGCACTTTCGCGACTTATGGCTGTTGTTGAAAACTATCCGGATCTTAAAGCAAACCAAAACTTTCTTGCTCTTCAATCACAATTAGAAGGAACAGAAAACCGTATTTCCGTTGCGCGCCGCGATTATATTGAAACAGTACGTGCCTACAATACTGCACTCAAAACAATGCCGACGATGATTTGGGCAAAATTATGGTTTCGTGATGCTAAACCTATGCCAACTTTTACCATCGATACTGATAGCCAACAAACACCAAAGGTTAATTTTAATTAATGAAATCATTTCGATACTCTTTGCAACGTATTGTATTTCCAAAATTATGGGCTTTTATCTGCTCTCTGTATTTAGTTGCTGCATTGGGAAGTATCGCTTGTTCGCAAATAAAATTTCCTCATTTAACAGGTTATGTTAATGATGTGGCTCATTTGCTCGATAATGCAACCAAGGAAGACTTGACAAAAAAACTGGCAGCACTCGAAGAGAAAACGGGAGATCAAATTGTTCTTGTAACACTCCCTACTCTTTCGGGCAACGATATAGAAACGTACAGCAATTCTCTTTTTCGTACATGGGGATTAGGCCAAAAGAAGATCAATAATGGTGTATTACTGGTCATTGCACCGAATGAACGCACAGCACGTATCGAAGTTGGATATGGTTTGGAAGGAGAGCTAACAGATGCTCTTTCCTCTGTCATTATTAATAGCTTCATGATTCCTAATTTTCGCGAAGGAAATTATCAAAAAGGAATTGCTGAAGCAGTTGATACAATTATCAAAGTTATTACAGAAAGTGATTCTGATTTTACTTTTCGCATCAAAGAAAAAGCTAAAATCGTTGAAGAACAACGTAAACAAGCTGAAAAAGAAGAAATGGTAATCAATGCAATTATGTTTCTCATTCTCTTTATAGTCGTTGCTTTGCCCATTCTTGCAATGATTTTTGGTAAAAAAGTGGGTCCACAAAAGTATCTCTGGCTGGGGATCATCTTCACACCTTGGTTTCTTAACTTAAGTGCCGGTGGCAGATATCCTGGTGGAAGGTTCGGTGGTCCTCGAGGTGGAGGGGGATTTAGGGGTGGTGGTGGATCATCAGGTGGTGGTGGTGCAACAGGAAGATGGTAAAAGGAACGTGGATTTTTAAGCGTAGCAAATCTTCTTAAGATAAAATTTTATGAACGTATTCTCTTTTATTCAACAATTCTATACCTTACTCTGTAATCACTTTTATTGATTACAATACAAACTCAAACATCAAGATAAATATAACCCATGACATGTGAATTGAAACATACAGATCGTAATCACTTATCACATCATTTTAATGCAATTCTAGAAAATCCACCCGTCGAATGGAAAATAAGCGATCATCTGATTGAGTATCCTGAAGCTCTGCGTTATATGCAAGAACGTGTAGAAAAAATTCTTGCAAAAACTGCGCATGAACAAGTTTGGCTTCTCGAACACCCTTCCCTTTATACAGCGGGAACGAGTGCAAATAAAAAAGATCTTTTGGCGCCTAATTTATTCCCTGTTTATGAAGCAGGACGTGGAGGTGAATTTACATATCACGGTCCAGGACAGCGTATTGCTTATATCATGCTTGATCTTAAACGCCGGAAACAAGACATTCGTGCTTTCATTAGTGCATTAGAAGAATGGATTATACAGATGCTTGCCAACTTTAATATTAAAGGCGAACGCAGAGAAGATCGCGTTGGTGTCTGGGTTAAACAGTCTCATTGCCCATCAAAACAAAATGATCTTTCTTCCGAAGATAAAATTGCAGCTATTGGCATTCGAGTGCGCAAATGGATAAGTTTTCATGGAGTTTCTATCAATGTTAATCCTAATTTAGCCCATTATTCAGGAATTGTTCCTTGTGGAATTACAAACCACGGTGTAACAAGCTTTCTTGATCTAGGTTGCCCTGTAGCAATGCATGATATTGATATTGCTCTCAAACACGCTTTTGAAAAAATTTTTGGTCCAACAATCGATGTTTCCTAAGTGCATTGATTTTTAAATAAAAAACAGGCATAAAATTATTTTAATAAATATTTGATTTTATGAGGTGGATAGTTAAACGCTATGAGCGATAACAAAAAGGATCTTTTTAGTGTTTTAAATAAAGCCCAATCTCGGGTAAATACAAAAGAAAACACTCTGCAGTCTCCAATGAAATCAAACGCGATGATTTCAAGAAAAAGTGCAAAAGATACGCAAGAAGATGACTATAATGCCCTCTCTATTCGAGTTCTTGAGGGTTTAGAGCCGGTACGTTTACGCCCTGGAATGTATATTGGTGGAACAGACAGTAAAGCACTTCATCATTTATTTGCTGAAATTATTGATAACGCGATGGATGAAGCTGTTGCGGGTTATGCAGATTCTATTGAGGTCTCATTAGATAGGAACGGTTATATAACCGTTACAGATAATGGACGCGGTATTCCTGTTGAAAATCATCCTCAAATGCCTGAGAAATCGACTCTTGAAGTTATTATGACACAACTCCACTCAGGGGGAAAATTTGATGGAAAGGCTTATCAAACTGCAGGTGGACTTCATGGAGTAGGAATTTCTGTCGTCAATGCTCTTTCTGATGATATGGAAGTTGAAGTTGCCCGAGAACGAAAACTGTACCGCCAACGTTTCTCACGCGGTATTCCTCAATCTGGATTGGAAGATCTGGGAGATGTTTATAATCGTCGTGGTACGCGCGTTCGTTTTCATCCTGATCATGAAATTTTTGGTGAAAAAGCAGCTTTTGATCCAGAAAAAATCTATAAGATGACATGCTCCAAAGCCTATCTTTTTGGTGGCGTAAAAATTCGCTGGTCTTGTGATCCCGTCATACTTGAAGGCGCAAAAAATATTCCTGAAAAAGCTGTTTTTCATTTTCCCGATGGGCTTAAAGACTATTTACTTTCGTCACTAAAAGATGAATATCGAGTAACGTCAGAAATTTTTTCTGGCAAAACACAACACAATAATGGCCATGGCTCCGTTGAGTGGGCTATCGCTTGGCATGGTGGTGATTCTTGTGTGCAATCTTACTGCAATACGATTCCTACAGGAGAAGGCGGAACACATGAAATAGGATTACGTCAAGCTCTTTTGCGTGGATTGAAATCCTACGCTGAGTTAATAGGAAACAAGCGCGCAACGATTATTACGTCTGACGATATTATGATTTCAACAGCCGCAATACTTTCAGTCTTTATCAGTAACCCTGAATTTGTTGGACAAACAAAAGATCGATTAGCAACCATTGAAGCACAGCGTATCGTTGAGAATGCAATCCGCGATCCTTTTGATCATTGGTTAGCAAATTCCCCACAAGAAGCAACAAAACTTCTCGATTGGGTTATCGAACGTGCTGAAGAACGTGTTAGACGACGCCAAGATAGAGAAATAAGTCGAAAAACTGCTGTCCGTAAATTACGTCTGCCCGGTAAACTTGCAGATTGTAGCCAGAACCATGCTTTGGGTGCTGAACTATTCATTGTTGAAGGGGATTCTGCAGGAGGATCTGCTAAACAAGCAAGAAATAGAGCAAACCAAGCAATTTTACCTCTTCGTGGTAAAATCTTAAATGTCGCCAGTGCTGCACATGAAAAAATGAACTCAAGCCAAACAATTAGCGATCTTATCCTTGCTCTTGGATGTGGAACACGCTCCAAGTATCGTGAAAAAGATCTCAGATATGAACGTATTATCATCATGACAGATGCTGATGTTGATGGTGCTCATATTGCGTCACTGCTCATTACCTTCTTCTTTCAAGAAATGCCTGACCTTATTCATCAGGGACATTTATATCTTGCCGTCCCTCCCCTTTATAGAATATCGCAAGGAGGAAAAGTTGCTTATGCTCGTGACGACATTCATAAGGATGAATTGCTCAAAACTGAATTTACTGGAAAAGCTAAAATCGAAATCGGGCGTTTTAAAGGGCTGGGTGAAATGCGCGCAGAACAACTTAAAGAAACGACTATGCATCCTCAAAAACGTACATTGCTTCGTGTTTCTATTGATGCCGTGGAAATGCAAGAAACGAAAAAGACTGTAGAAAGTCTCATGGGAACAAAACCAGAAGCACGATTTCGTTTCATACAAGAAAACTCTACTTTTGCTTCTAATCTAGACATCTAATATAAAAAATATCCCTTTCAAACCACTGCAGCTGCGTCAATCACGCGCAGTTGCGGATTGATCGTTCCATTCCAATAATTCAAACTAAGATGACCAGCTAAATGAATCATTTCACCAATATTTTCAAAAAGAAAATCACCTAGCGATGTCCCTACAGCACGAAAAGCTATTCCTTGTAGTTTTTTTCCTTCAACATTAGATACAATGAGGCGAAGATGTCCTTTACCAACTTCAGATAGATTCACCAGTCGATGAGAGGGAAGAACAAAAACAGGTGTTGCATTCCCTGCCCCAAATGGCCCTGCTTTTTCAAGCAATTCAAACAGCGCTTCATTAACACCAGAAGCAGAAAGAGAACCATCTATACTAAGAGATTTTTTTGCACGCAACTGTGAAACCATTAAAGAAACTTTTTCTTCTAGCCATTTTCGAAAAATTTCAATTTTTGTTGATTGAATTGTAATTCCTGCTGCCATACTATGTCCCCCTCCTTTTTCTAATAAATTTAATGTAACAGCTTCACGAACGAGTGCTCCTAAATCTATACCATTAATTGAGCGTCCCGACCCTACGCCATTTCCATCTTCTTTCAAAGCAATAGCAAAAACAGGGCAAAAAAAACGCTCTTTAAGGCGGGAAGCAAGAATACCAATAATTCCCGGATGCCATTCTTTATGAGAAATTACAAGTGACAATGGTATTTCTTGATCTTGATAAAGAGAAGAAATGTAAGATTCCGCTTGTGCTAATTGAATGTTCTCCATTTCTTGGCGTTCTTGATTAAGCCGATCTAATTGTTCTGCTATTCTGTCCGCTTCATCTTTATTCTCACAGCTAAGCAAACGTGCTCCCAAAGCTTGATCACCAATGCGCCCTCCTGCATTAATTCTAGGACCTAATAAAAAGCCTAAATGAAAACTATTAAGCGGCTCCCCTATTCGTGCAACCTTTGTTAAAGCTGTTATTCCTAGATTATGCATAGAACGAGCAACTTGAAGCCCTTTTAACACAAAAGCACGGTTAACCCCCTGTAATGGAACGACATCACATATGGTTGCCAATGCAACAAGATCAAGCATACTTAAAAGATCAGGCAGCGGTCCTTGGAATTGTTTTTTCCGCAGCAAATGATGAACCCAAGCTAACGTAACAAAAACAACGCCAGCTGCACATAAATGCCCCTGTTTAGAAAAATCATCAGGACGATTAGGATTGACAAGAGCAACAGCTTCTTGATGAATCTCTGACATTTGATGATGATCTAAAATCACAACATCAGCACCAGCAAGCCTCGCTGCTTTTACGGCATCAGGACTGTTTGCACCACAATCAACAGTGATGATTAACCGAGCGCCTTCTTGCACAAGCATCCTCATTGCTTGTTCATTCGGACCATAGCCTTCAACAATACGATCAGGAATATAAATTTTGACTTCAATACCAAAATAACGAAAAAAACGTGCTATGAGTGCCGATGAACAAGCACCATCAACATCATAATCACCAAACACAGCAACCTGTTCTTGATTGAGAAGAGCCTTAACAATGCGCTCTGCAGCGCATTGCATATCCCTAAAACTTTCTGGATCAGGCATAAGCGTACGCAATGTTGGATTAATAAAAGCAACAGCCTCAGCTTCATCCACATCTCTTGCTGAAAGTACTCGAGCTAACTGATCTGGAAAGCCAAATTTTTGAGAAATAGCGCGCGCGTTATTTATCCCTTGAACATCAAGGGCATCTAACCAAGCTTGACCACAAGCAGAAGATTCAACATTGAGAAAATAACGAGACCACTGCATTATTTCTTATTTTATAATGAAGAACGATAAAATACAATCATGCGTTAAAGATAAAATAGTCTTTTGCAACATTCATTTTAAGTTTAAATGGTCTACAAACTTCTTTTAATGGGGTATTATAATACCTTTCTTGTAACATGTTGTTTTATAAAGTTTTTATTTTCTCTTGACGTCAATCAAAAGACATTATATCAGAGCAAGTAGTATGCGTTAAATATTTCGCTATGGTAACAATTTTCAACGCAAAACAGTAAAAATTCCCTTATATTAAAAGGGTTCTAATAAAGGATACTTCTATGGCAACTTTTTCACAAAAGCCAACTGAAGTGGTGAAAAAATGGGTTATTATTGACGCAGAAAACCTTGTTTTAGGTCGTCTTGCCACATTTGTTGCTAACCGCTTACGTGGCAAACATAAAGCTACATTTACTCCACATGTTGATGATGGTGACAACGTTATTGTCATTAATGCAGATAAAATAGCTCTCACTGGCAAAAAATATACGGATAAAAAATATTATTGGCATACCGGCTATATTGGTGGAATCAAACAACGTACAGCACGTCAACTTCTTGAGGGGCGTTTTCCCGAACGCGTTATTGAAAAAGCGGTAGAGCGTATGATTCCTCGTGGACCTCTTGGTCGCCGTCAATTGAAGAATCTACGTGTTTACGCTGGAAGCCAACATCCACATGAAGCACAACAGCCTGAATCTCTTGACGTTGGTGCTTTAAACCGCAAAAACAAAAGGATTGCTTGATTATGGCTGAAATTAATTCTCTTTCTGAGCTTAGCATAGTAACAAGTATTACAGAAACACATGAAAATGTTGTTCCTGTTCACGTGCAGAAGCTTGATTCACAAGGACGTGCTTACGCAACAGGAAAGCGTAAAGACGCTGTTGCGCGTGTATGGATTAAACCAGGTTCTGGAAAAATCACGATCAACAATAAGGAATTTGACAAATATTTTGCTCGTCCTGTTCTTAGAATGATTCTTCGTCAACCAATTGTTGCAACAAATAGGGATACCCAGTTTGATATTATTGCAACCGTTGCAGGCGGTGGTCTTTCTGGACAAGCCGGTGCAGTGCGCCATGGCATTTCCAAAGCTTTAACCTATTACGAACCAGAACTTCGCTCAATCTTGAAAAAAGGTGGGTTTCTTACCCGTGATAGTCGTGTTGTTGAACGTAAAAAATACGGTAAAGCAAAAGCACGTCGTTCTTTCCAATTCTCAAAGCGTTAATTTCAATTTTTGCAATGCATAAAGCCTCGGACAAAAACGGGGCTTTTTTAAACTGCTAAAACAGACTTTTAGATGAATGTAGGAACAAATCTATACCGATTAGAAAAAACAAGAATGCAAAACAACCTCTTCTCTTAAGATAAAAGGCAAGAAAAATAGACCGAAAAAATTCAAAACTTCAGTTTCAATTTTTTAAATCTGTTTTACTAACTTGTAATATATCGACGTGCTAAAGCACAAAAATATTTACGCGACAACTTTAGCAATCTTATAAGCTTTTCAATATTTTTTCTATCATCACTTAACAAGCTTTAGTCCAAGAAATGCTTTACCATTGTAATAAAATGAGGGACAGAAATAGGCTTTGACATATATTCTTCACATCCACTGGCACGAATTCGCTCCTCATCGCCTTTCATAGCAAAAGCTGTTACAGCAACAACGGGGATTGATCGAAGTTCTTCATCTTCTTTTAATTGTTTAATAACATCTATTCCAGAGACCTCTGGCAACTGGATATCCACAAGGATAAGAGATGGCATTGATGAACGCGCCAAATCTAATGCCATAAGACCATTACGTGTTTCAACGGTTTCATAACCACTCGCTTCTACAAGATCGCGAAATAACTTCATATTAAGCTCATTATCTTCCACGATCATGACTTTTTTTGACATTCGTATAACTCCACCCTTCTCAGATAAAATAGCGAAATAGAAATGAATCCACATTCTCTTTGCTTAAGATAAAATGATAAAATGAATTGTAAACCACAAAGAGATTAAAAGATTCCAATAAAAGCATTTTTGCAAATATTTGTAAGACGCATCGCTATACTTATTCAGTTCATCAACATAAAACCCACAAATAGTCGTAAGATTGTGTGACCTTGTATTTTTTGAGTTGATATACAAAGTTTATGGATATCTCAATTAATGCATTCGCGTTTTCATCATAAAAAAAATATCAACCACAAACTTAGCTCAAATGCGCATTTTGAAGAGAAAAAAATTTAAGTAAATTTAAAAAGCAACTGATTAGCTGAATTTAATGCACCATATACTGGCATCCACAAAACAATATCTTAATGATATAAAAGGATAAACTTATCAAGGTCATTAAGATTAAAAAAATAAATAAACCGTGATTAAATATCACGGTTTATTTAATATAAAACATTCAATAACAGAATAATATATAAGTTTTATGTAAAAATAACTTGCTGTATTTATACAGCTTTTTTACAGTGAGGGACGCGTAAATAAAAGTTAGGGAATAGGATTTTTAACATTTCTCTATAAAGCACGCTTCGCACAATGTTTCTAATGTTTCTTTGAAGTCTGCTAACGCTTCTTGATGTAAGCCATCTAAAAGTCTCATAAACGCAACAACAGCTTCACGTTGCAACGGAGTAGAAGGCTTTATGATGATGCTTTTTCGACAAGAATAGGCTTCTTTTTTTAAGAGTAAAGCCTTCTCTTTATCTAAACCATAAAGCTCTATGATCTTTTCCTCCAGTCCTACAGGAACAGATTTTTTGCCAATCTCGACAGAAGATAAAAATGCTACAGATATGTCTAATTTCTTAGCCATATCTAAGAGGCGTTCTGAGTGATCAATGCGAAGTTTCCGTAAAATTTTACCAAAAGATGTAACCATATAAAAAGTCCTATTAGAGAAGAAATATTTTCTTCTGATTCTAACAAATCTTTTTATGATTTTCTTCAATTATTACGAATCAAGAGTTCTTTTCGGGGTGATTTTTTAGCAAAACCAGAGGTCCAAAGGATCGCTATTCTAAGATAGCTAACTTTTTGTTAACCATCTTTTAAGATGTGAGAAGCTATTCTCTATGGCGTCCACGCAACGGGAAAAATCTATTACAAACATAAAGAGAATGAAGGCAATCAATTTCATGATGCGTGACATCATCTTTAAGCCTTGATAGGTCTCTATCATCTCGTGAAGGAGCTGTTGTTCTGTTTCTGTAAGACCTTTATCTTTGCTGCTTCGTTTCTTGACCATCTTTCCAACCACATAAATGGGCTCCCTGCTTGTTATGCTTCAAAATATCTCTTGCAAGGTTGGAACTGATGACCGCAACATCCTGATTATCCAAATAAATGGGCAACCAGCCACCACAAGAAACAGACCTATTTGCCGCGCACCCAACGAGAAAGTTCAGAGCGCACACCAGCATCACTTTTTCGATTAACTTCATTTTCTACCTCAAGACGGGTTGTTGCTGTCTTTAAAGCATTCTCTGTTTGCTTTTGCCGTTCGCTTTGCTTGCCAAGCTGAAACGCCTTGGCTAAAGCCATAAAAAAAACGGCTAAAGCCGCTGTAAACATAAGAGAATATTTCTTTAGCCAAAAAATCATAAGCGTTGCTCCCCAAACCGCTTGGCGACAATCACTATGCCCGTTACAGCCGCTAAAACCATGATGCCTGCTAAAGCCCATTGCACCGGACCATTGCCTGCTAACAAGCCGCCAAAACCTGAACAAGACCCTATAATCGGGGCAAGTGCTTCTATTTTAAGAAGTCCGGTTGCCGTTTTCGTTTCTACCCTTTGATAATTCGAAGAAACATAAGCCCCTTTTACCCATAATCCCGCTTCTGCTGCTCGACGGTTAGCTAAACCCGCAAGAGGCTTCCCACCGACCTTATTCCATTTCTGTAATTCTAAGGGTACGGCTTCATAATCGCCTTGATTAAGCTTCTTCAACAAGGTTGACTTGCGAAAAGCAGCTGTTCCTACATTATAGCAAAATGAGACCAATGCCGCGAATTGGCAATCCGTTAACGAAACCGTCACCGATTCCTCTACCGTCTTCTCAAATTGCTTTAAGTCTTCACAAAGGATTTCTTCTGCTTGCTTTTGGCTAATACACATGCCTTTTTTGACAAGGGGGTGACCCGCATTGCTGGTGTGACCATAACCAATCGTCCAGATACATGCCGTGTCTCTATATGCCTCTAAACGCAAACCTTCCCATTGTTTGATAAGCTCTAATCCTTCTTTCGATATCTTTCTCATCTGACGCTCCATAAAAAAAGCCCCACAAAAGTGGAGCTGGATAAAAATGTTTTCTTATGATCTCTATTGGCTATGCTCTTTGATCAGTTGCTCGACTTCGTCAACACCAAAGCCAAGCTGAAAGAGCGGCGCATATTCACTTTCCTGTAATTCATACTGACAACGCTTTTCGACAAAATCACCATTTGAATCAAACGGTATTTCTGTTGTTCGACAAACCTTATGCGTATCATCTTCTACCCCCTCTTCCCCTTCACTGAGTTCTTTGACAAAAAACCAATAAAAACGCGTTGTCAAAAGCATCTCTAGCCTTCTTACTGTTTCAACTTTGTCAAAAGAAAGCATGTTCAGATAATCTTCTTTGCTATTTAAATGTTCTGGATATT